>SKXF01000198.1 GCA_007128555.1 Clostridia bacterium
CAGCGAGTACTCGGGGGCCAGCAGGTGAATCCTCAGCAGGTTGAGTAGATACCGGGTATTGCTCGTCTCCCCGTAGACCTCTCCGCCGAACCGGAACAACCATTTCCTCTGGATGCCCAGTTTATCTTTCTCATCAACGGCGTACGGGGGCGGCCCAATCTGCCTCAGCTCCTCCAGCGCTTCCTGGTTGTCCAGGATCCGGGCCTGGTCCACGGTGAACTCGTACGATATCTTCTCCGCCTCCACGAAGTCGACGGCCTGTCCCACCCCGACATAGGCATGGAAGTACTCAGGATGTCGATCAGCGGCATGAACGCCGACGATGCTCCCCCAGGAATGACCCACCAGGTAGATCTTTTCGACGGCAAACCGCTCCCGGAGCTTCACCGTCAGTTCCAGGGCATCGTCGACAATCTGCTCCAGGTTCATCGACTCAGCCGGGATCTCTGGCGAATAGGACTTGCCCGCTCCCCGCTGATCCCAGCTGACGACCACGAAGTGCTCCTCCAGTTTGCGGTTGTAGTGACGAACGGGAACCATCGCGGAGAATCCGGGGCCGCCGTGGACAAACAGAAGCACGGGGTTCTGCCGATCCTGCCCCCGGATGTAGATCTGCTGGTCGACACCGCCGAGGGTGACCCTCTCCATGGATTCGATGCCCGGCGGGTCGACGATAGCCATCTCGGCTGCCGTCCGGTGCTGGCGATACATCACGTACCCAGACCCGATCAGTAGCACGACCAGGATCGCCACGACCCCATATGCCATTCCCCTGAGCAACCTGCCTGCAGCGGTCTTCTGCCTCATGCATCTCCTCCCATACCACCATGCTCCGTTGTGCCAGACAGTACCCACCTGGCGCACCCCCACGGGGGCCTCCCTGACCGAACCGCTCACCCAAGGGTCTCAGTGCTCCGAGCAGTACCCCTGCAAGAACTCAGCCTGGTCGAGGTCATCCGCCCTGTCACTGTCACCGTGCTCTTCAAACGTCCAGGTTGTGCTCAGCACCCTGTCCAGGAAAGCACAGAGGGCGACTTCGCCCTCCGGCACCCCCAGTCTCGCACCGAATACCGCGGTCATCTCATCGAGACAAGTCCCCCATTCCGAGGGCCTCGTCCGATCCAATTCGTTGATCACAAATCGTGCGACCTGCATGGCCGGTGGACCGATCTGCCCCTTGGGATCGATGGCCTTCCACGTGTCCCCCGATTTCAAGATGTTGTGGTGGTGCAGATCCCCGTGCAGGAGCACCCTTCCCCGGCCGTCGATCTCACGGAACAGTGGCTCCGCCACGTCCGCAAGGGAGAGCATTCTCGGCCCGGCCCGGTTCTCCCTCCGGAGCCGACGAAAGGCGCGACGGGCCAGGTCGGACACCAGCGGCAGCGCATCATGCTCGATCGGGCGAAGCAGTGCTGCCCCAAGGTCGGCAGCAACCGAGATGCGCTCACTGGCAGTCGTACAACAGGTGGCCAGAGTGTGCCCGGGCACCATGCGCTCCAGCAGCATGGCCCCGAGATCCGCGTCGTGATCGTAACATTGACAGATATGGGATCCTCCGTACAATTGCAGTGCCCTGACCTCGGTGAAATACTCCGGGTGCAGAACGCCGACCTTGAGGACGACGGGACCGAAGTCGGACGAGATGGCAAAACACACGAGGTTCATGGACAGATCCCCGGAAAGGGTACACCGGGACAGCTTCCATTTCTCCCTGCAGGCATCCAGCAGCTCGGGCAATCGGGCCAGCCACTCCCTGCCCTCCCGTCCGAAGATCCTCAGCACCCTGTCCTGTAGCCCCCGGGGTAGGTCCATACTTTGACCCTCCACATCCTCGCGATCGGTGCTCGGTGGCCCGGTTCCATGCTCCTCCGGCGCCACCTAGAATGACGTGAAACACCAGGGTTGCTCGACCGACCCCAGGACCTCCCTGAGAGCCTCAAGGGCCCCGGGACCAAGCTCCAGCCTCCCAAACCTGTGGAGGGTATCAACACTGACGCTGCCCATGAGCAATGACGAGAGATCCGCCATGCCCCCCCGCACCCTGGGACCAGCCTTTCCAGCGCCCGTACCGGGGGCCAGGGAGTAGGTACCGGCATCCTGGGGACGGAGGGTATCCTCAACCTCGAGGACCAGCTCAGCACCCACACCTCCGACGTCGAGGTCAATGGCGTCGAGGAAGTCGCCCATGGAGACGATGCGGTACATCAGCCCCACGCCGGCCGTGTTGGTCTCATGGGCGACGACGCCGGGAAGCATGTTTCCAGTGCCGTTGCGCACGTCGTGCAGCAGATGATGGAACTCGGCATCGTGAGTGTTGTACACAATGCGTGAGACCTGGTCCTGCTGCCGGTGAAGGAACCCACAGAGCGCTGCAAAAGCAGCAGGCGTATTCCAGATCCAGTGTCTCAGGGTGAGGTCATTGAGTACGAAGCTCTTCTCATGGGCCGACTGGAAACCAAAGGTGACGTACCCCTCGAGCCGATCCCCGTTGAAATAGCCCACGGCTCGCCCATCACCGTATCGCTCGAAGATGGCCTCCAACTCATACGGGCTCAGCGTACACCAGCCGTGGTGCCGGGCTGCGTAGGCGTCGTGGCAGGCCCGGATCTCTTCTCCGTCCTCCCGCTCGAGGGCGCGGATCCCTTTTCGATTCTCCGAGGGAGGCAGGCTTCGGGGCTCAAACCGGTACTGGTTCATCTTCGTACCGTAGCCAAAGCCCATCCGGTGGTAGAAGTCGGGCCTGAAGGGATAAAGAAGCGCCACGGTCTGTCGTCTCTTCTGGCAGCGATCCAGGAAGAAACGCACCAGGTCCCGGGCGGCGCCTTTCTTCTTGTGGGTCAAGCCCACGGCCAGGGCCCCAATGCCGGCGGCACGGATGAATGTGCCCATGTAGTTCATGGAGAAATCCAGGAACCTGGCCCCAGCGGTCATCGTGTCACCCTCCCACAGCCCCCACAAGGAGGAGTGATCGTCCTTCTCCCAGAGCCCGTGATAGGGGTCAAATCGTTCTGAGAAGGGCGCCTGGCCGGGGTAGGCATGCATCTGGATATGTACGAAGTCCTCGAGATCCTTGACGGTGTCAACAGGTCTGATCATCTCAGTCATCACTTGCCTCCTGTATCGCTTCCCACTCGGTTTGCAGAATCCCCATGATCACGCGGTCAAATACCTCCCCGTCTCTCAGCACAGCGGAGCGCATGGCCCCCTCGCGCTGGAAACCAACACTCTCATACAGTTTCAGGGCCGGTGTGTTATATGCAATGACGTCGAGTCCCACCCGGTTGAGATTGAGCTCACAGAATGCGTAGCGGAGAAGGATCCCCAGTGCCTCTTTCGCGAACCCCTTCCGCCGGCACCCTGGTTCACCAATGCCGATCGCGACCAGGCCGCAACGGTTGTTCCATTCGATGCTGTGTAGCGCGACGAACCCAATGGGCTGGTCGTCCTCGAGGGTGTGAATCAGGAACTCGAAGGTACCTGGGCTGTTGTCGGTCGCCTCCATCCTCTTCTCCACCTGCGAGATCGTCAGCGGAACGGCAATATCGCTATCGAGATGCCTCAAGTAAGTAGAACTCTGGCTCCAGCGCGCAAGTTGGCCTGCAGCCTCGGGAACCATGGGACCCAGGCGCACATGGGCGCCGATGAACAGATCCACCTCCCGCACAAGCATCTCCCCCATTCGTTAGCAGCGTATCTCTGCTACATTCCACAGCTACCCACGTCTTCCTCTGTGAAATCAGGGAAATCAAGAAACGATGCGTTCCGCTCACAATGATAGCACCCAGATGGTCCGAACCCTGGGCGCTCACCTCTGGGTCAGACACCCGTAACGGTAACACCGTGCCGTATAACGAGATGCCTTATCAATCAACCACCGTTCCCTGCTGCTGATCAAAGGTATCGAGAGGAGATGGGACTGTGGAGTGTTGTAACAATGCGCGACACCTTCATCATTCATCTCTGATCATTGACACGCAGCCACCTCGCATAAACTGCGACGATGTCATGCTAACTAGGGTACTGGACAGTACTCGAGGTCGTGGACCACTTCCGCCTGCCGTTCCGGTCTCGACCGCCATCGCATCTGAACGATGTAACGTGGGAGGGTGAGGGATAACCCCATTCGAAACGCTCAGAACGTCGATCCGGGTGGAAGTGGTGGGCCTCAGTTCAACATGGCCAGTCGGAGGCCGATGCCAATGAGTGGTAGGTATGCGCAGAAATCCGGCGGGAGGTGCGTCCAATCCTGGAGTACACTTGATCCGCGACAACCCAGCCCCAACACCACGCCGACTAGCACTCAAAGCGGTTCGAAGCGCTAGATCCTAGCGGGTCCTCTTCTACATACTCGTCTGCCTTCTCTTCTTTGGCTTTGCTGAACCTGTTTTTTACCTCTTCAATGCTTACCTCATCAATGAAATATGCGATTGCCGCTTTACCAATTGCGTATGTGCCAGCATAAGCTACACCAGCAGATATTAAATGCCCTCCAATAGGAAACACGAACTTGACTAGAGCTCTTGCACCTTCCCGTAGTGCAAGAGCAGCCCCTACATTAGCACCTAATGCAATAACAAAGTCCTTTGCGTATTCTTTGGAGAGTTTCTTCCCAGCAATATGCCCGATGACAATTATCATAGCCAGTTGAGCTGATGTGATAGGAATTGCATCAGCTAATGGGATAGGCGTTGATGCAAGTCCGGCACCAACAGCTGCAGTAGACTTAACCACTCGTAGTGCAAGCTTCCGTTGAATCGTTTTCAGAGCAGAAAGCCGTGCTAGTTGTAGTTGAGCAGAGTTCGGGAGAACATCCATTAGGTAATCCAGCAACACATCAATGTTCCAGTAATTATCATAGCCAATTGCACCATCTTGGCTGTACTCTGCATATGCTGAAACAGGAATTATCTTCACGTCTTCTGAAAATGCATCTTTCAGGGCATTAACCGCTGTTGATATATTTTTTTGCTTTTGGGGGTCTTCATAAGGGGGCTCAACTCGCTTTGGATCCAGCTCGTCAACTTGTGTTACTACGGCCACAACGGGTATTTCATATGAATAGGTATCTGATATGTGTGCCTTTATATTTGAGACATTTGTGAGATCTTGGGTTATATGCGCATCGACCTCTTTCGCTTTGCATAAAAACAAAATTACATCTGGACAACGGTTCTCTATTGCGCTTTTTATATCCTCTATGGCCTCCTCAAAATTGGCAGTTTCGGGTTTTGTTCTATCGCCTAACCCACGTGTATCAAGAATATCTAAAGAGCCTTCTAAGTACTGGACATTATGCCATTTAGCCTCTCCGGTTTCTGACAATACTGAGCCCACTTTAGCAACCCTATGGCCGAAAAATGCATTTACTAATGAAGACTTTCCTGCTCCTCTACGGCCAAGAACTAGAATTCGAGGTGGCCTATTGTCCATCATTATCTCTTCCATTTCCAGTATCTCCTTCTTAATCCGTCTACGTGGTGGGTCTGGAAGGCGTTCTATCGCCTTAGTAACCCAACCAAAGAGGGCCCTCAGGTTTTCATCACTCATATCTACCTGTTCTCTCCCTTGACTCATGCCTTGCAGACCTTCCTTTCGAGTTCTTTTTCACTTTTGCACACGTACATTCTAGCCCAAATGACATTTCGGTACAAAACATGACGACAATATCCACCCCGATCCGGGTGCGCGCGTCATGCGGGGGCGATGCACTGTTTGAGGGTGCGATCTTTGTTCTACGGGATGCCTACATACTGGACAGGACCATGGTGGAGGAGAAGACCATTGACCGGGTTATCGACGGGTTCGCCATTCTCAGGGAATTTCAGTGCCCCTGAAGGCATAGGAGGATCCCGGGATATCTGCTCGGGTGGCTGTGAGCAGTTTGCGATAGAAAAGTCCGAAGTGTAGTTCTGAATAGCCCCTGATGCAGCTTTCCCTGCACCACGATAAGCGCTACGATTTTGCCCGCAAGGGAAGTGCATCACCGGCCATACTTGATGGGTATCTCCGCCTCTTCCATGAACCGGAGCTTCACTACAGCCTTATCGGATTGGGTTACTTCGGCTCGTACGCGAAGGGTAACCGGGGCGTCGGAAGCAATCTTGATATCGTTGATCGTGTTAGACCTCTCTGCCCTTCGAGAAACGCGCTACCCGTTCTGATTCCACTGGGCTTCCCGTCCCCGTTGATGTTCTGTCTACACCGAGGAAGCGTACAGCGCACTCCAGACCAGAGCCAGGGGGGACCTTTCCCGGAGGTACTCCGAAGCGAAACCACCTGGATCTTCCCCTGACCGACCGGGTCACAGGGGGCAGAGACGGTCCCGCACTCGTCTTTATCACAGCAGGACAGGCGCACTCCTCGGCTCAAATCAGCCAGAAGAGTGCGCTACCCGCGCCCCTGCCCATCCAGACCTGTATGTCATGACCCGATCTTCATCGGCACCAATGTATCAGGGGAACCCTTACTCTTTCTCCCCCTTGCTGACGTAGA
>SKXF01000091.1 GCA_007128555.1 Clostridia bacterium
GCAAGGGTTGGTCTGTGGGTGAGGCCTGGTCCCGGCTCAGGGACAGGCCTCATTCAGGAGGCCCCGGTAGTTCATGCCCTACCGTCCCTCGGGCAGTCTTATCATGGGTGTTCCGAGTCATCCCGACTGCCGCCGTTACGATGACCTGGATCCGGACACCGCCTCCGGCCCTTCGGGTAGGGGGAGACGGTGCTCCATCTAGTATGGTCTGCGCAAGGACTCGGCGCCCGGCACGGTGCTGCTACGAGCTATATCTGCAGTTCATCATCGTTTATCCAGGTGGGCATTGCCCTCACAGCTCCCGTATCACTGCCCGTGGGTGACACAGGACGCGTCGGTGAACCGGAGATCCCCCGGTCCCTCCGGCTGCAAGACCCTTTCGGCACAGGTGTTTGGGTCGGACAGACCATGTTTCGTCTTCCGGGTTGTAATGATTTGGACCGGCCCCAATAAACTTATTGATGGGAGGGTTCGAGTAACCCCGAAGGGAGAGACCTTCGTTGAAACTTGCCACCAAACGAAAGGGACTGGGATCTCGCAGTCCCAGGGTGATCTACTCAAACCGGGACCTTTTGATCCTGGACCATCTGCGCGAGAACATGGCCCTCTACTTCTTCGTACTGGCCATGCTGAGTGGTGGGGTGATCATCGGCGCCATGGTCACAGGATCACTGAGTCCACAGCAGGCCGATGAACTGGCCGAGTATACGCTCGGGTTTTTCCAAAGTCTCGAGGGCCCAGAGATGCCCGTTTCGGGACGCGACATCTTCCTGAGTTCCCTGGCAATGAACCTCAAGACCCTTGGTCTCGTGTTTCTCCTCGGGTTCACCGTGATCGGGATGCCGGTGGTCGCAGTGGTCGTTCTCGTTCGCGGGCTGATCATCGGTTTTACCGTCAGTTTCCTGATGTACCTGCAAGGAGGAATGGGCGTGGGGCTGGCCCTGGTGTCGATTTTACCACAGAATCTCTTCTTGCTGACAGCACTGATCTTCTGTTCTGTCAACGCGCTTTCGTATTCCCTCAATATTCTCGCGGTTCGGCGTGGTGCGGCCAAGAGGGTGTCCGAGCCCTCTGTGCTCGTCTATCTGCTGCGCAGTTTCGTAGGCTTCGGGGTGGCTTTCGTGGGCGTGGTGGTAGAAAGTTACGTGGTTCCGACCCTGATGCGTCTTTTAGCGCCCTACTTATAATGATATGATCTGAGTGACCTACAGGACAGGAGCCTTCTTGAAAGAGAGGGGATACATATGAAGATAGGAGTGCCCAGGGAGATCAAGAGCAACGAGAATCGAATCGCCCTGACGCCCGCAGGTGCTTCCGTTCTTGCTGGCGACGGTCACGACGTTTTCATTGAGAGGGGAGCCGGTGAAGGAAGTGGCTTCCCGGACGATTTCTACACGGCCGTAGGTGCCAGGATTCTGCCGGATGCAGCATCGGTTTTTGGCGAGGCAGACATGATCATGAAGGTCAAGGAGCCTCTCGAACCGGAATATGATCTCCTGCAGCCGCAACAGATTCTCTTCACCTACCTCCACCTGGCCGCCGAGGAGACCCTTACCAAGGTTCTGGTGGACAGGCAGGTCGTCTCTATTGCTTACGAGACCGTGGAGTATGACGACGGAAGCCTTCCGCTGTTGACGCCCATGAGTGAGGTGGCGGGGCGGATGGCCACCCAGGTAGGAGCACAGATCCTGGAGAAGCACAACGGTGGCAAGGGCATGTTGCTCGGCGGGATCCCGGGCGTCTCTCCTGCCCAGGTCGTTATTCTTGGCGGAGGTGTGGTGGGTACCAATGCGGCCAAAATCGCGGTGGGTTTTGGTGCCCGCGTGACTGTCCTGGATATCGATGCAGGGCGCCTGCGCTATCTCAATGACATCTTCGGCAGTGTGTTGGAGACCCGCGTTTCCAACCCCTACGTCGTGGCAGAGGCAGTCGCCGGGGCAGATCTGCTGGTGGGGGCGGTACTGGTCAAAGGAGCCAGGGCCCCCAACCTGGTGAGCACTGAGATGGTGAATCGCATGGAGGATGGCTCGGTGATCGTCGATGTTGCTATTGATCAGGGTGGTTCTGTTGAGACGATCGACAGG
Source organism: Clostridia bacterium (assembly GCA_007128555.1). Next base: position 2,085 of record SKXF01000091.1, read on the forward strand.
GTTACCACCCATGCCGATCCCACCTATGTCTCCTGCGGTGTGGTGCACTATTCCGTGGCCAACATGCCAGGAGCCGTTCCAAGGACGTCCACCGTGGGGTTGACCAATGTGACCCTGCCGTATGCCCGTGCCCTGGCTGCTAAGGGCTGGGAGAGGGCCCTTGCAGAGGACCGCGCCCTGGCCAAGGGACTGAACGTGGTTGGGGGCAAGGTGGTCTACGAGGCCGTCGCCGAAGCCTGCGGACTGCCTTTCTCGGAGTTCACATTCTAGCTGCCCATATCTCATTGATTCGAGGAAGCGGGGGAGTTTCTCCCCCGCTTTTCGGTTATAGTTTGACCTCTCATAACATAAGCATTATCGACGAAAGGTTATGGGAGGAAACGAGGGTGCAATGGGACGCCGTGACGAAGGTGGTGACCTGGGTCTCCTGCTCAGAATCTTGATATTGCTTCTGGTAATGGCGCTCCTGGTGCCGAAGTTCTTTGCCATACTTCTGGAGTCCTTCATACCGATGCGTCCTTCAGAGACGGGGCCACATGTCAGAGAAGTCATGGCGCCGGTGCGGGTATCGACCTTTTGGGATGAAGTTGAAGTCTGGTGGAAGCTACTGCGCCTGGAGTTGGAACGCTATTATCGGGGAGAGTGAGATGGGCATCAGACGGGAGGGACTCACATTGGCTGATGCCGACGTAATACAGGAATACATTGACTATCTGGGCGTTGAACGGGGCCTGGCAGGCAACACCCTGGACTCCTATGGCCGCGATATCAAGCAGTTTCTCCGTTATCTGAAGACCCTGAACGGGGACGACTCTGAACATGCGACGGGCAACCGTTTGCTGATCGAGGAGGCCACTCGTGCGACCGTGGTGACTTATGTGGTGTGGATGCGAGAGCGAGGCATGGCCTCATCGACGATTGCGCGGCGCCTCGCGGCCCTTCGCAGCTTCTTTAATTTCATGGTGCAGGAAGACTACATGCCCAGAAATCCCGCCAGGGATGTGGATGTGCCCAAGCCGGATAAACGCCTTCCCGTCGTTCTAACCGTCGAGGAAGTGGAGAGGTTGATGCGTCAACCCGAAGATGGAGATCTCATTGGTATGAGGGATCGGGCGATTCTCGAGCTGCTCTACGCCACGGGAATACGGGTGTCGGAGCTGGTCGATCTCGACCTTGACCACATCAGTGTCTCCCGGAGACAGCTCCGCTGCATAGGCAAAGGTGACAAGGAACGGATCGTTCCCATGGGTACGATTTCTGCACAGGCAGTCAGGAGGTATCTTTCGGCGGGGCGGCCACAATTGATCCGGGACCCCAGGGAAATTGCGCTGTTTGTGAACAACCATGGGCGCCGATTGACCCGGCAGGGCGTGTGGAAGATTGTCCGGCGACACGGGCGCAGGGCGCGCATCGGTAAGAGGATAACTCCCCACACCCTCCGGCATTCTTTTGCTACCCACCTCCTGGAAAACGGCGCAGATCTTCGATCGGTGCAGGAAATGCTTGGTCATGCGGACATATCCACAACCCAGATCTATACGCATCTTACAGGAGGACATCTCAAGGACGTTTACTCCCGGGCGCATCCCCGGGCGTGAAGGGCATGTTTACCTGCTGCACCAAGAGTATTATTGGCTTTCTGCCACATCATACTTTCTACTGGAAGGAGTGATGTTCATGGGCAGGAAGTTGATGTGCATGGTCGTGGTGTCGCTGATGCTGGTCAGCCTCTGGGCCGTGAAAGTAGACGCCCAGGGCGACATTCTGCTGGACGTGGCATCGATCGAGATATCTGTTCCCTCAGCGTACCTGATGGACGCCACCACTGGGATGCAGCTGTACGGCCGGGCTGAGCACGAGAGGCGTGCACCCGCCAGCATGACCAAGATCGCCACCATGGCCCTGGTCTTTGATGCGCTGGCGGCGGGTGACATAGCCCTGGAGGACAGGGTCACAACGAGCCCGCAGGCCTCAGCTATGGGTGGTTCGCAGATTTACCTGGCGCCGGGCGAGGAGATGGCCGTCAAGGAGCTTCTGCTGGCCGTTGCCGTGTCCTCGGCGAACGATGCCTCTGTTGCCCTGGCAGAACACGTCTCGGGGACCCTTGAGGGCTTCGTGGACGATATGAACGCCCTGGTTGCGCGCCTGGGCCTGCAGAACACCCACTTCGTCAATCCCCACGGTCTTGATCACCCGGAGCACTATTCCTCCGCTCACGATATGGCTCAGCTGGCACGCTACCTCGTGATCCATCATCCCGGGGCCACCGAGTATACCTCGACGTGGGACCACTGGCTTCGCGAGGATACGGACCGCCCATTCTGGCTGACCAACACCAATCGATTGCTTCAACAGTACCAGGGGCTCGATGGTCTGAAGACAGGCAAGACGGATAACGCCATGTGGTGCCTCACCGGTACGGCGAATCGGGATGGGACCCGCCTGATTGCCACGGTCATGGGGGGTGAGAGCTCGGATCAGCGGTTTGGCGATGTCGCACGGCTTCTCGATGCGGGCTTTGCTGCCGTAGAGACGGTGACCCTGGTCCGACCCGGTGACATCCTGGCGACGGTGACGGTGTGGGATGGCGAGGAGGAGCAGGTGGCCCTCCAGGTGCCGTCGGACCTGGTGGTGACCATACCGAGGGGGACGGAGGATCAGGTCGCACTGTCTGCGGTTCCCGAGTTTGACAGCCTGGTGGCCCCTGTTCGCACAGACCAGGTGGTGGGAGTGGTGACGGCTGAACTGGGCGGGAAAGCCATCGGTGAGTATTCGCTGGTCCCCGCGCAAGATGTCGAACGCTGCAGCTTGCTGACTTTGTTTGTGAGAATTGTACGGCGCCTGTGGTTTTTGCGATGAACTGAGAAGGAATTGCCAGCGCCCTCGAAGAAAGCCCTTCTGCGCGGGTCCTGAAAGGATCCGCCGGCAGGAGGTTGGTGATAACATGGAGATCAGGACCTGCTGGTGCGGCAAGTCCATGGTGGTCACAATCCGGGGTGAGTTCGATCTCTCCACGGCTCCAGAGTTCCGTCGCGTAGTGAGCGAGGCCTGCATGGGTAAGTTGGATCAACTCATCGTTGACCTTGGGGAGGTCACCTTCATCGATAGTTCCGGCCTGGGGGCTCTTCTGGGCAGATACCGTCGGATCCAGGCCCTGGGGAAGGATTTTGCACTCGCCGCTCCTTCCCACCGGGTGCAGGAGATTCTCGGTCTTGCTGGGATCGGTCGGACGATTGACATCTTTCCCTCCGTATCCTGTGCCCTGAAGGGAGGGGAGTAGCATGAAGGATTGCGCCAGGGATCGGGGTAACTGGATGCAGCTGACCCTGCCTGCCCGCCCATCGAACCTGGGGTTGGCCCGGGTAGCCGTGGCCTCCTTTGCCGCGGGGGGCGGCTTCACCCTACCTGACATCGAGGAGCTCAAAGTCGCTGTGTCGGAAGCGGTGTCCAACGTGGTGCTTCACGCCTATCCGGACGGTGAGGGAGAGGTCCGGGTCTGCGTGCAGTTGCGTGATTGCGAACTGATCATCGAGGTTGTCGACTCTGGGGTTGGTATGGCGGATGTGAGCCGGGCGACCGAAGCCTCATACTCCACCCTGGAGGAGCGGATGGGCGTGGGGTTCACCTTCATCGAGGCCTTCATGGATGATGTGGCCGTGGAGTCCACTCCCGATGAGGGTACGCGGATCGTGATGCGGAAACGTCTCACTGCTGACCAGGACGAAACGTCAGCGGATACGCCGTCCCTGTGAGGTGTCATGATCATGGGCATTCGTGGGGACTGTCCGAACGATGCGGAACTCTATTGCCGCGCAGCTGAGGGAAACCGGTGTGCTCGCGATGCTTTGTTGACGCGTCACGCCGGGCTGGTCTATTCTCTTTGCAGCCGTTTCCCCGTTTCGGCAGATGAGCGGGAGGACCTGGCCCAGGCGGGTTTCCTGGGGTTGATCCAGGCGATCGATGGGTTTGATGCTCTAAGGGGACATGCCTTCAGCTCGTACGCTGTTCCCCACGTGCTGGGTGAGATGCGGAAGCATCTCCGGGAGGCAGGGGGCGTGAGTATATCGCGCCGTGCCCGGACAATGACCCGGGATGTTGAGCGAAAACAGCAGGAGATGGCAGCCCGCACCGGACGGATGCCTGCCCTGGTGGACGTAGCAAGGGAGCTGGGCCTGGATCCTGCCGAGATCGCCCTGGCCCAGGAAGCCCTGCGTGCACCGGCTGACCTGGATGATCTGCACCTTTCTTCCCGCAGCGAGCCCGGGCAGATAGAGGTTCTCCTCACCCTGAAAGACGCCGTGGCGAAGCTCCAGCCCATTCACCGCGAGATCGTACAGCGCCGCTTTTTTGAAGATCAGACCCAGGGAGAGATTGCCCGTGATCTTGGTCGATCC
>SKXF01000227.1 GCA_007128555.1 Clostridia bacterium
AGGGGCACCAGGATCAGTTCCACTCCCTGGTGGCGGAGCACTGTCTGGAGCTGATCGACCGCCGCCGCATTTTGCCGGTGACTGGTCCCGACTGCAGCATGACCTTCATCAAGGAAACAGAAGCTTCCGCCTTCTAACAGACCCGTGCCGTGGATGGTGTGCAAAATAGGCATCCCCATCGCTGCCAGCTTCTGCATCACGTACTTCTCTTCTCCGCGACGACCGGTCCCATGCTCCTCACCCACAGGTCCCATTCGGCAGACCACGGCCCCGCCATTGACGGCGATCGCACAGTCCCGCACAAACACCGCCTTGGGGTCTCGCTCCGATCCATCGACGTAGTCCACAACAACACCGTGCTCCTGCAGGATCTTCACCATCTGATCGTGTTCTTGCTGCATGAGCTGCAGATCTGGAGCACGATCTGACCGGTAGTACCACTGTTCACGGTCGTCGATCAACGCCTCGATCGATGGGTCGTACTTGTCATCGGACATCACCAGGTTCTCATCGCCGGGCCTGTGCACAAGAACTCTTCTGAGGGTTCCAACATCATTCTTTACGCCCCACCGTTGTCCCCACACCCGCTCCTGCATTTCCTCAGACTCAAAAGCAGGTTCTGCCCTTGGGGGTATTCGCTCCAGTACGATGTGGTAATATTGAGAGGTGTCCTTCATCGACAATGCCCTAGCCCCTTTCGAGCCACGAGATCCTTGGATCTACTCCTCAACAGCACTCCGATTCTTGATCTCACTGAGATAGCCGTAGACAGTGTACCGCGAAACTCCGAGCACCTCCGCGGCCATGTCAACGCCACCTTTGATGAGAAACACGCCGTGTTTACGCATGGTCCCCACCGCCTCCATCTTCTCGCTCTTCCCCATCAGGTAGACGGGTTTTCCCATGCTCGCGATCACCTGATCGATGATCTCCCTGGTTGCTTTGCGAGGATCCGTGGTTTCGACTGCTGCCGAAGCCTGGTCTCCTTCAAAGACAAGGTCAGCGTTAATCACGTTAACGATGTCCGAAAGGCTCTCAAAAATGGTCAGATCCCAGTTGATGCAGAAACTCGCCAGGGGTTTACCATCGTCATCGTAGAACACCGCGGTACTCGACTTCAGAGGTCGTCCATCTACGGTCGTGGACCGATAGGCACCCGTGGTGCTGTCGGGTGGGCCACCCTCGACGATTTTCTCCATCCCCATATCATCTTTGGGACCCTCCAGCACGGTACTACCGACGGCGCGGCCCGTTATGTGACCGTGCACAATTTTGACGACCGATTGCTCAGGGTTGCGCAGATCATGCACCACCACTTCGCAAACCTTGCCAAAGACACTGGCCACGGATTCCGCCACCAGCCCGAGCCTCTCGAAAAGCTTCGCCTGCTGATCAGACCTTTTGCTCAAACCCGCACCAACTTCCCTGGGCTGCATGATACTCTGCAGAAGGTATTCGCGATCAGCGCCCAAGTTCCTGTCTGTCCAAATAATTATTGTCAGCCAACTTTGCGTATTTGCGGAAATGGGTCCAGGACATGGAGAACATCATCAAGCATTCATGCGGTTGTTTCGGGTGGAACGATCGGCCAGGAGCAGGCCCCGCCATCCAAAGTGAAAGGGGCGCAGAATGGCGCGACAACTTGCCCCCTCGGCTCACCCACCTTTGGCAAGCAGGGAAGGACAAATAGCTTCCTCGCACCGCGCATGCGCTCCCCTGGCATTCTGTTGTCATCTACCCCGCGGACCTACCTGCGAGAGCACCATCAGCGAGGTCATCCGTGCACATCCGGTCCACGCTATCGAGTCCGTATGCCACGCAAGATCGCCAGGAACCGGACCGTTCCGCGAACGAGGAGCCCCACCTTAAGCATAGGGGCTCCCGCTCCAGTGTTCCTCATCCAGTGGCGACACGTACGATTCGGATTGCGAGCTTCGGAACTCCTCCCTGGCTTGCCTGATCAGCTCTCGATCGGTCAAGAGATCCATTGCTGTCGCTGCAATGACTCGAGCAGCATAAAGCGTGCCCTTGTGTCCGATCGATGTTCCCGAGACAGCAGCATTCTGCCAGGAGTGGCCGGGCGTGCCCAGCGGCGCACAGGCGGTACTGAATTGCACCGTGGGCACGACCTGGGATACTTCACAAATGTCGGCAGATCCCGAGCCCCTGCTCTCCTCCTCGCGGGGAGGCTCAACGCCGGGGTAAAAACACTGATCCACCAGGGCTTTTTCACCGTACATGGATGCAATTTCGCGGCGCCTGCGCTGGGAAAACGTATGCTGGAGTTCACGGGCAAACTCCATTTCAGCCTTCGAGTACTCAGGCGCATCGAACTCACACAGGTACCTGTGGATCCGTCGGCCGAGTGTCCGGTTGAAAATCATGTCGTGACAGCCGAGAAGATACTGGTGCGACAGTTCCGTTCTCGTCATCAGGGCCGCTCCGCGGGCAACATCGCGCAGGTAGTGATGAATGTCCGTGACATCCCCCCGGGAAGGCGCACGGACATAATAGAGAACCGATGCCTCGTGCGGAACGACATTTGGATCATCCCCGCCATGTTCGATAATGTAGTGAAGCCTCGCCTGGGGCACAATGTGCTCGCGCAGGTAATTAGCTCCAACGTTCATCAGTTCCACCGCATCGAGTGCGCTGCGGCCTTCGTGGGGACTACCTGCTGCGTGGGCACCTGTGCCCTCGAACGTGAACCTGGCGGAATCAAAGGCGTTGTAGTTGATAGGCTGTGCCGAGTTGTCGTCCCCGGGATGCCAGGCGATCACGGCATCCACATCATCCAATAATCCCTCTCGCACCATGACGACCTTACCAATCTTGGACTCCTCAGCCGGGCATCCGTAGTATCGGATGGTACCCGGCAACCCGGAAGCCTGCATCAAATCCTTGCAGGCCAGTACAGCACCCAATCCGGCCGAGGCAATGAGGTTGTGTCCGCACCCGTGCCCTGGCTGACCCTTTGTCCTGGGCTTGCGAAACGGAACCCGGTCCTGCGAAAGCCCGGCCAGGGCGTCATATTCCACGGCAACTCCGATCACCGGAGATTGCCCACCCGCATCGCTCGTGAACGATGCCATGATCGCGGTAGGCAACCCGGCGACGCCGCGTTGCACATCAAAACCCGCATCCTCAAGCACCGATGCGATGTACTCAGCCGACTTGCTCTCCTTCATCCCGACCTCAGCATACTCCCACAGGCGATCACTGGTCCGAGTCATCAGATCATCGTGACGGTTCACAGCGAATTGAACCGGCTTCACCTCAGTACCCATCAATAAGCTCCTTCCATTGTGTCTAGCCGAGAGGATACTCACACCGTCCCGCACGCGGAGTTCCGGCAGTAACCCTGCCGGTAAGCCGCCTGCTGTCGACTCCACGAACCGTCCATTCCACGATCTGCTCGAAACGCGGCAGGGGGTTCCCATAGATGTTGTAGCCTCTGCGGCCCTCCGTGTCACCGTGTACAGAGCGACCCTCCAGGTGACCTATTTCCACAGTCGGTGAGCCAACGATGATGCCCTCATCCACATCAAGCCGCACCCGCACTGCCCTGGCGGCATCCACTTCGAGGGCTTTCTCCGTGAGATAGGTGGAAAGATACCCGCAATTGCGCACCACTGCACGCACCCTAACTGAGTTCTCATCGATATTGCACACCTCTGTTCGGACAATCTGCACCCGGGGAAGTGCACCCATGATCTGCAGGATAAACGGAATGTTCTTACGCAGCTCGGAGAGCAGGTAAGGAAGCGGGGGATTCTGGCGCGTGAACTTCAGCTTCCAGCCCCCTATCTCCACCGCACCGAGGTCCGGATGGTCATAGGGTTCCCAGTTGACAAATCCCTCTCCGTCGAACTCCGTGTCCAGCCACCGGAGCATCTGGGCTTCGTCATCCTCCGCGATACTCTCGTAAAACTGTCCCCTTTTCTCCCTTGGTATGTTGATGCCTGCGGCCCTGGCCACGTCCCACATCTCGACCAGGTAACTCAACTGGCCCAGGTGTTCATAGGCCCACTGTGGGAATGTACCGCCGGCATTGGGTGAAAAGCTCCTGGCAGGGAGTTCCGGGTAACCCGTATGGCGTTCTCCGAACTTGGCTAACACATCGAAAAGGTGTAGATCATGCTCTGATTCGCCCTGCTGGGCAGGTGGAGAGGGCACGGGCTTGAGAATGGCGCCCTCAGCGGTGTGAAACGCGAGCATAGCGGCGATGTTGGGGTGCCCCAGGATGAAGTCCACCTGGGCCCTGGTCTCAGGTTCACTGATGGGATACGGCCCAGAACCTTTCCGGTTCGGAGACCACTTGTACGGATAGTTACGGTTCAGGTCAATCGGCCAGCTGGTATCGACCGGGCCGTGCTGCTGTCCGGGGATCTCTTCTTGAGCCCTGACATGGCCCTCCGGGTATACTTTGTAGAAGTTGCCGACCAGTTCCCCAGGCTCACGCCGCACCATGACCCGGTCATCTCTTGCCGATATCTTCCACTCTCCCTCTGGATGGGGGACGCGCATCAGGGTTATGGCGCCGTCCCCGTTCAGGTCACTGCGCGTTATGAAAGAATCCTCTTCCCAGCCTCCAGGGGTCTTCGGAACGCTCCTGATGATGTCCGGAGTCTTCAGGTACACCTCTGCACCATCGACCGCTATGCGTGGAATCACGTACAGCGTGTAACGACTCAACAGTTGGTCAACAGCCGCGTCACTCCCATGGTTCTCCACCAGGCTGCCGATCAGGAACAACGCAAGAGCCGATGTCGTGACTTCTCCGGCATGTATGTTGCAGTCCATGTAAAGAGCAGGCTTATTCCCTGCTTCTGCCGTCGAAAAATCGGTTACCGTCACGGCAAGAATCTCGCGTCCCTGGTGGCTGGTGCCGATGGTTTCCAATCGAATCAGATCACAGTACCCCCGCTCGAGATACTCCAGCGCCTCACGGAGCTCGTCATAGTCACGGTAGCGAACATAATCCATCGATGTGGGTTCTTTCATCGTGAATACCCCCTTGGGAAGTGTCAACATTGAAATGCAGAGCCACCTCTGTGGCCAGTTGAAAAACCATGTATGCACAGGTCGCGTGTCTCCGGGGTGCATGATAGCCACACGTTATTGCGTCATCTCACAACCTGCTATTATGCTTCACCTTACTGACACCGGGCAACCCTCATCAATAGCTAAACCGAATCGGATTGCCCGGGATCGCAATGTGCAGAACATACCGAACGTTCCTACTCGCTGGTCTTGGGGTCCAGGGCATCACGCAATCCGTCCCCCAGGAAGTTCAGGCCGAGGACGGTCATGAAGATGGCAATCCCTGGGAACGTACTCATCCACCAGGCCAGGTAGATGCTGTCTCTGCCGGCCGAAAGCATGTTTCCCCAGCTGGGATAGGGGGGTTGAGCGCCCAACCCCAGGAAGCTGAGTGTTGCCTCATAGATAATCATATTGGCGGCAAACAGCGTAGCGAATACGATGAGCGAGGGGATGACGTTGGGGAGGAGGTGTTTGAACAAAACGCGCGCCTGACTGCAGCCCATGGCGTGCGCCGCTGTCACGTAGTCCGATTCTTTCAGTGCCAGGATCTCACCCCGGACAATTCGGGCGGCTGTCGGCCAACCGGTCACCCCAAGAATGAGAAAGGTGTTGAAGGTGCTGGGCCCCACCACAGCGCTGATCACAAGCACAAGAAAGAACCTCGGGATGCAAAGGATAATGTCGGTAAATCTCATAAGCACCGTTTCCGTCCATCCGCCCAGGGCCCCCGAAGCGCCTCCAATGCCAATGCCTATCAAGACAGCCATAAAGGTCGCTCCAAAGGCAATGAGCAGGGATATGCGTGCCCCAAAGATGATCCTCGTCAGCAGGTCCCTGCCAAGGTTATCTGTGCCGAGCAGGTATTGACTGCTGGGCGCGCTGAGCCTGGATGGTGCATCGATGTGGCGATAGTCGTAAGGTGCTATGACGGGGGCAAGAACCGCTGCCACGATCACACTGCCCACAATGAACAACCCAATGAGGGCCAGATTGTGACGCAGGAACCTCCCCAGAACTCGCTTGCGCATAGAAAATCTCTCTTGCTCCACGGGCAATCACTCCCTCATCGAGAACAGTTCAGGAATACCTGATGCGCGGGTCAAGAAAACCATACGATAGATCAACAACCAGGTTCCCCAGCATCAGCACCAGAGCAACAATCACGTTGATCCCCATGATCACTGGATAATCACGCGCTACGACCGCTGTGATCGCCAGCCGGCCCATGCCGGGCCATGCAAATACGGTCTCGACCACGGCTGCTCCTGCCACGAGGCTGCCGAGCTGAATCCCAAGAATTGTGACCACTGGGATCATGCTATTGCGTAGTGCATGCCGGTAAATCACGACCCGGTCGCTGAGGCCTTTCGCACGAGCCGTCCTGATATAATCCTGGCCCAGGGTCTCCATCA
>SKXF01000297.1 GCA_007128555.1 Clostridia bacterium
GCAGCTCTGCGGTCAGTGAAATTGAGCAGGTCATCGACAAGCAGATGAAGGTGGTCCAGGAAATTGCCGGTCTACTGGGCGAAACGACGGCCGAAACGAAGGTGCAGCTGGAAGAACTGATCCGGGTGATGGAAGATGAACAGTAGCCAGGATCTCGTCATCAGGGTGGGAACCAGTCAACTGTCCAAGCACGGGGAACCTATCTGCGGAGACAGCATCGAGGTGGTGTCCACCGATGACTCCGCTGTCATCGTCCTGTCCGATGGCCTGGGCAGTGGGATCAAGGCCAACATTCTCTCCACCATGTCGGTGAAAATGGCCTCAACCATGCTGGTGAAGGGACGCCCGGTGGACGAGGTCATGGAGGCCATGACCAAGACCCTTCCTGTGTGCCAGGTGCGTCGGCTTGCCTATAGCACCCTGAGCATCCTGCAGGTCAGGGACCGCGGTATCTACCTGGCCGAGTACGACAACCCGAAGGCCTTCGTCGGCAACGTAGAGGGCAACCGCAGCATCAGCCGGAAGGGCCGAGATGTGGGCGAACGGGAGATCTGGGAGTCCCAGTTCCAGATGGAGGATGGGGACTGGATCGTGATGGTCAGCGACGGAGTGCTGCACGCGGGCATCGGTGGTATCTGGAACCTGGGCTGGGGGCGAGAGCGCGTGGGAGCGTTCATCCAGAAGGTGTTACGGGCCCATCCCGATGCGCAGGATGCCGCTGATGAGATCGCCGATGTCACGGAAAAGCTCTATGCAGGCAAGCCCGGCGATGACGCTTCCATCGTGGTGGTGCGCGCCCGTCGCCGGCAATACCTGACGGTGATGATGGGTCCTCCCAGGAACCGCGAGAAAGACACCATGGTGGTGCATCATTTGATGGCCGGACCCGGCCGCAAGGTGGTGGCAGGCGGTACGACGGGCAACATCGTTGCCCGGGTCCTTGACAGGAAATTCGAGGTCGATCTCGCCAGCGATTGCAACGGCATTCCTCCCGTGGCCGAACTGTCGGGGGTGGACCTGGTGACCGAGGGAGTCCTGACTCTGAACCGGGTCTGCTTCCTGCTCAAATCGAAGGTCAGGTCGCGGAACCTCTACGGGAAACGTGATGGAGCATCCCGACTGGCTGAGATGCTCCTGGGATCCGATGACATTACCCTGCTGGTGGGGCAGGCCGTCAATCCCGCCCACCTGGGTTCGGGAATTCCCGCGGCCCTGGCACTGAAACCCCAGCTCACCGAGGATCTGATCGGGCAGTTGAGGGAGCGCGGGAAAAAGGTTCGGGTGGAATACTTCTGATCCATGTCACCCGCAGGAACCGCCCGCGATGAAACCCCAGGAGTACGAGTTGCCCCTGGCCCGGGGCCAACCCCGCGGGTCTCGCCTGCCGGCATGGCGCCAGGCCAGGGACCATGCCCTATCGTTCCTATTTTGCCCCCGGCGGTCACCTCACGCCTACCAACGGTGTTTCTGCAACGTCAGTTCTCATATTGCTCCATCGTGTTCTTCAATGTCTCGGTCAGATGATCCATGGAGTCCCTCATGCACTGTAGGCCACGGATTTCATCATCGTCTCCCGGAGCGGGTTCGGCAGGGACATGTCGCTCAAACAGCGGTGCAACCTGTTCATTCTCCCGGAGGTACTTCTCCGCCTGCCTGCGTGCACCGCAGACGAGTCGCCCATCGCTTTCAATCCAGGCAATGAGGTCGGTGAGATTGGCGATGCGATCGGCCACCTTGGCTCTCAATGCGAGGGGATGTCTGAAGATCTGCTCCCAGTAGGCACAGTCATCATGTCTGTGGCGATCCAGAAGACGGAGGGCCTCCTGCTCCTCTTCCGTCAGGTCAAACCGGCACGCAAGATCGGCAAGGGTGTATCGATCACAATCCTCCACCACATCGTGAAGCAGGCACACCCGCAGCAACGCCAACCTCCTGTCCAGGCAATGGATATCCCCGAGCCGGGCCAGGCCCGCTACATGGGTAGGATGACAAAGAGCCAGTTTATTGAGACCCTTCCGGGTCTTGCTGCCGTAGAAGCATGTGAGAAACTCTGCTAGCCTGTTCACGCGCGCACCTCCCGGTTGTGGGGGCCTGCCAGTCGACCCATGGAGCCCAATGCCCGGGGCCTCCGGGTTCTGATCTACGATAGGTTCCCCAGCACCTCCGAGAGGGCATCCACCACGTGGTCAATCTGATCGTACTCGATGACCAGGGGCGGGGAGAAGGTCAGGGTGTCTCCGAGGGGCCGAAGAATGATGTTGTGGTGCAGTAGCTCCTCTGAAACGGTCGCTCCAACACGGGCCTCCGGCGGGAACGGGGCCCTCGTATCAGCGTCCTGCACCAGTTCCAGGCGCCCCATCAGGCCCAACGCCGCCACATCTCCTACGACAGGTAGTTCTTTCAACGCCAGGAGCTTGTCGAGAAGGTAGCGCCCCTTTTCCCGAGACTGTCGTACCAGTTCTTCGCGCTCAATGATGTCGAGGTTGGCCTGGGCAGCAGCGCAGGCGGCAGGGTGCCCCGCATACGTATTGCCGTGCTGGAAGGTTCGGCCTTCGCCGTACGTGCCCAGGTAGGCGGAGAAGATCTCTTCCGTCACCAGGGTGGCTCCCAGGGGCTGATACCCGGAGGTGAGGGCCTTGGCGAAGACCATGATATCGGGTACCAGGTCCCAGTGACGTGATCCGAACATCTCTCCGGTGCGACCGAAGCCGGTGACCACCTCATCGACGATGATGAGCACATCGTACTTACGGCAGATCCGCTCAATCTCCTGCCAGTACCCGTCTGGGGGGACCAGCATGCCGCCTGCACCCATTACGGGTTCACCGATGAAGGCAGCCACGGTGTCCGCGTCCTCGAACTTCAGGGTCCTCTCCAGGTCCCTGGCACAATTTAGGTCGCAGGACTCGGGGCTCGTTTCATGGGGGCATCGATAACAGTACGGAGCCTCGATATGTCGAAAGCCCGGCACCAGTGGTTCGAAGGGCTTGCGGTTGTCGGCGATCCCGGTGGCGCTCAGGGCGCCCATGCTCACCCCGTGGTAGGCGCGATGACGGGAGATGATCTTGTACTTGCTGCTTTTCCCCTTCAGCTTCCAGTACTGCCGGGTCATCTTGATGGCCGTCTCATTGGCCTCCGATCCTCCCGAGGAGAAGAACACCCGCCCCATGTTCTCCTTGTCGGTCATTCCGACCAGGCGCAGGGCCAGCTGAAGCGCAGCATCATTGGCCATGCCGTCAAAGGAAGGGAACCAACTCAGACGTTTCATCTGGTTATACACCGCATCGACGATCTCCAACCGCCCATACCCCACGTTGGCCAGCCACAGGGCTCCGTGCACGTCGATGTAGGTCTCATCCTCATCCGTAGTGACCGTGGCTCCATCTCCAGAGACAACGACCAACGGTTCCTTCTCGGCCAGGTCGCCCATCTGGGTAAACGGGGCCCAGTAATATCGTTCATAGGCTTCTTTGAGTTCCGACAACGGCTATCACTCCTCCGTTTTGATCCTGGATCCTCCCTCGTCAGCGCATGATCCTGTCCATGCTTTCCATCATCAATGCGATGTGTACTGTCTTTGATTCTCTCAAAGATGAGTTTCAAACTCAATGATAACCTCGAACAACGACCGCAATCCGCAGTGAAAGGGCTATGGAGGGCCTTCGCATGGAAGGATCCCGTCCAGGAGAAGCCGTTGTGATGGGTCCCCGTCAGACAGCTGCACCGAGAGCCATGCCATGCTGCCGTGAAGCTACGACGAGCAAAAAACGGTAGCGCGGTGACGTGGAAGGGTCTGGGGCACGTAGTGGGTTCCCCTCAGCCGGGACCATGTCAGTGAATGTCCTTGCCCCTGAACCGTTTCGAGGCTTGCCCTTTCGCGGCTGGTCCATCCGGATTTCATCACCGCGGATCAAGAACGTCCCATCGAAAAGCATGGGAACCGGCTCACCAAACCAGGTGTCTCCCCTTGCGGCCTGGATGTGAAGATGGGGCACGGTGGTGTGCCCGGAGTTCCCGATCCTGGCTATGGGTTGATCCCTCTGAACCTCCTGACCTCCTTCGACGAGGATGCTGCCTTCTTTTAGGTGCAGCATGGTGATCCGCACCCCGTCTGACTCCATCACGATTTGCCCCTCGGGCTCTCGACATCCCTCCTGCCTGGAGGCATATCGGGATGGCCGTCCTCCAGGTACCAGACCACCCCATCGGCCGGGCTGTAAAGGGTCACGTCAAACATCGTGACATCTTCAAGGGATATCGCATGTCGGACATCCCTATCGTTGCCGGCCTCACCCATCATGTGGATATCGACGGCATAGCGCATGGATACATGGATGCCCCAGTCCCGGAAGTTCCTGCTCCAGTAGTGGTAGTTTTGTGATGGATGATGCCCGCCCTGGGTGACGTAGTAGGTGCCGCTGTCCTGGAAGGGAAACTGCAGGGAGATGGGATCTCCTTCGAAGTACCGATCGCCTTCAACCGGGTTTGATAGCAGTTCGCATCCGGGAGTCATCAACAGGGGCATGGCTAAAACGAGTACCACCCACATGCGTTCCTGGGACAACCCCAGCATCTTCCATCCCCTTCCGCTGCGCCTGCTCCGCCTGGGGCCTGAAGGTCTGGCGACGGTCCGAGACGGTCCGGAGGAACGCCATCACCCTTGGCACAGGCATGCACCGCTCGTCAGGAACCGGGGCCCCTCCACTGCCGGCAGACAGCCCTCACGATTTCCGGGTGATCAACGGTCATCCCATCGATGCCGCACCGAAGGAGACGCATGATCTCCCCGCGGCAATCCGTCCTTGCTCCCCAGGCCCGAACGGAAAAGCCCAGCCCCTTGAGCAGGGAAACGGTGCGATCGTTGACATCATCGGCCCGGGGGCAGAGAACATCGACGAAATTGACCCGCGGATCAGCAAGCAGCTCGTCAATCCCAGCATAGCAGATCGGTAGGGGAGATCCCTCCACCGCCACGGTCCCGTCCAGCGAATGGATCAATGCCTGGACTTCGATGCCCGGGCTGATTCTTCGGGCCTCCTCCAGTGCTTCCCAGTAAAAGGATGTGATGCTGACCTGTTCCACCAGGCCCCGGGCCTCGACCACCTCCGCGATCCTGCTCGTTGCCTCAACGTAGCGATCGGCTTCCTTGATCTCCAGGACTGCATGACATTCGCCCCCGACAACGTCGAGCAGTTCTTCCAGGGTGGGAACCCGCTCGCCGGCGTACCGGGGGTGGAACCATGAACCGCAGTCGAGTCCCCTGATCTCGTCCAGGGTGAGATACGATAGTCTCCCGGACCCGTCCGTGGTTCGATCCACGGTACGGTCGTGCATCAGCACAACGTGCCCATCTCGACTGAGCTGCAGGTCACACTCGACGTGGGTGAGCCCCAGTTCCATGGCTCGCTGAAAACCGGCAAGGCTGTTTTCGGGAGCATCACAGGGAACACCCCGGTGCCCAATGATCTGAAAGGCCCCGGTCTGTGCCATTGGCACCCCTCCCCTCAAGGGCACCCACCAACACGGACCGCAGGAGCCCTCGAACATCCGTCAGGTTTCATCCGTGGGCCGGGCGGGATCGCATAAAGATTCACTTGGGGCGTCAATCAACTGGGACACCCCACAGGCGACCCATAACCTCTGCCCTCACTATGTCTCGACCCACTGTCTGTCCCCTGCGGCCTTCGTCAGAGTCGGACGGTTTCATCGCCGCGTCAGGTTCTTGGTCTGTTTGCGTACCTGCTGACGCACACTACGCCGCAGGAATCTCCTGATCATGTTCTTGAGAAATCGCACGTTCATTCACCTCCCCGCTGTAGGGAATAAAAGCCCTCCGATAAACGGGCACGGGGCGGAGGCCGCCTGTGCACCACGTAGATCGCAATCTCTTATCACGGATGTACCGTACCTACCCTATCGGTCGAAGCACCCATGACCATCAATTGCCTACCATCTTCGACTTTTCGGTGCGGTTTCCCTGTGCGTTCCGGGAGTTTTCCGAACTAACTGTGGGGATCCAACAATAGCTGCCCAGCCGACACGCAGGGAGGCTTCAGATGCCTATCCCGCCCGGGAGAGCCTTTGAAGGAACGGAGCGGTGTGATATCATTGCTGAGTTCCCGGGCTCGTGGTAGAACCAGCGCACCCTCACCCCGGTGATGAAATCATGGGGAGAGTTGGAGATCGCAATGGCCAAACGCCGATGGACATTCATCCTGATACTTTGTGTCGTCTTCGCATCGACTGTGGTTGTGGGTCACCCGTCGCAGGCCCGAGCGAAATGAGCCATTCAACCGGGCCAACATGGTCCAGCAGTGGCTTTACGGCTTCATCCTGTACTTCGTGTCCCTTCCTGTCCTGGCCCTGCAAATCTATAGCATCTACAATCCC
>SKXF01000368.1 GCA_007128555.1 Clostridia bacterium
CCGGTTCGCAGATAGGCTTTGCCCGTGTGCAGAATGTTTCCCCAGGTTGCATCCGGAGGCCGGACCCCGACGCCTAGATAACTCAGGGCGGACTCGGTGAGGATGGCCGTTGCGACGCCGAACGTTGCTGCGACGATGATGGGTCCGATGGCATTGGGCAACAGGTGGCGGGACATGATCCGCCCAGGCATGGCTCCAACGGCTCGCGCACTCTGGACGAAGTCTCGCTCACGGAGGCTCAGAAATTCTCCCCGGACCAGCCTTGCGACATGGGTCCACCGGGTTACCCCGATCACCACGATAATATTCGTGATGCTGGGGCCGACGAGGGCTACAAGCATCAGGATCAGGAAGAATGAGGGGAAGCAGATCACCACGTCGGTGAAGCGCATCAGGACATTATCAATAAGGCCACCGTAGTAACCAGATACGGCACCAATGGTCACCCCCAGGAAGATCATCAGTGTAGCTGCTACGGCTCCTATGAGAAGAGATATTCTTGAGCCGAAGAGAATCCGGCTCAGCAAGTCTCTTCCGAGGAGATCGGTGCCCATGAGGTGCTGACGAGAAGGTGGTGCCAGGATGTTATCCAGTCCCGTAGCATTGGGTTCGTACGGAGCGATCCAGGGGGCAAAGATCGCACTCCCATACAGAACGATCAGGATCACTGCACCCACAATGGCAGCCCTGTTGCGGGAGAAGATCTTCCAGGTCAACGCCAGCCTGCTGTTTCGGTCTCCTGTTTCCATAGCTGGGTCACTCCTCCTCATCCGTCATAGCGAATCCTGGGGTCCAAGAAAGCATAGAACAGGTCGGCGGCGAGGTTGGACATGAGCACCATGCAGACCAGGATCAGGTTGATTCCCATGATCAGCGGGTAGTCCCGTGTGTATACGGCATTGATCCCCAGCCTGCCCATGCCCGGCCAGGCGAAGACGCTTTCAACGATGAAGGATCCGCCGAACAGGGCTGGCATGAAGAGGGCGAGCATGGTGACCACAGAGACCAGGGCGTTTCGGAGGACATGCTTGTAGACAACCACTCGTTCCGCCAGGCCCTTGGAGCGGGCCGTCCGGACGTAGTCCTCCTGCAGGACCTCGAGCATGCTGGCCCGGGTGTACCGGGTGAGCTGGGCCATGTTGGCGCTGGCCAGGACCACGGAGGGCATAATCAGGTGCAGCGCACGGTCTACCAGGCTGAAGGGGGCCCCGATTGTCGCCATGCCCGTGGCTGGGAGTATACCGAGCTGAACCGCGAAAAGCCACATCAGCATCAACCCAAACCAGAAGCTCGGCATGGAGACGCCGAAATAGGTCAGAAAAGACACAATATGATCGGTCACCGTGTACTTGTGCAGGGACACCCATACCCCAGCCGGGATTGCCACCACCAGCGACAGAAGCATGGCAAGTCCCATGAGCTGCAGTGAGTTGGGCAGTCGATCGGCAATCAGGTCCAGGACGGGTTGATGCTGGTAATAGGAAATGCCGAAATCACCCCTGGCCATCCGGCCCACCCAGATCAGGTACTGGACCACGATGGGCCGGTCGAGCCCGTGGAGCGCTCGGATCCGTGCGGCGTCCTCCGCCGACACGGTGCCAACTTCTGAAAACAGTACCGTGGTCGGATCTCCTGGCGCCAGGTGTATGAGTCCGAACTGGATGATCGTGATGAGCAGAAGCATCAGCGGAAGCACCAGCAACCGACGAAGCAAGTAGGTCCTCAAGGACTATGCACTCCCCTCAACCCCATTGTGTCCGGCCATCGAAGCAGGACACACAGCGGGATCCCCGCGCAGAAGCAGAGCCCGGGGTCCCGCCGATGGACGTTCGTTACTGACGGATCCACCACTCGTGGATGTTGTACTCGAAGGTGTCGTTGTCACTGCGGCCCCCGAAGGGCTTCAGCTCGACGCCTTCAATGTTGTCACTCATCGCGGTAAACAGGTCTCTCAGGGATAGGAACCCGTAGGGGACTTCCTCTGCGACGATCTCCTGGATCTCCTTATAGTATGCGGCTCTCTCATCGATCTCCGAGGTCACGCGTCCGAGGGCGAATAGCTCATCCACTCGCGCGTTGGCAAAACCGCTGGCATTGCGAACCCCGCCGGTGACGAACTGGCTCGAAGACTCATCGGGATCCCAGGGGACGGCAAAGCCAAATACCCCCACCTGGTAGTCGTGGGCCAGCATCCGCTCGCTCCAGTAAGTCGAGACCTCGTAGATTCCCAGTTCGACCTCAATGCCGATCGCCTGCCACTGCTCCTGCAGGATCTGGATGGTGGCCTCACGGCGAAGGTTGCCGGTGTGGGTGTCGAGCTCGAATGAAAGAGTGACGCCGTCCTTCTCGCGGATTCCACTGGGGTTGAGGGTCCATCCGGCCTCGTCCAGGATCTCTTCGGCCTTGCTCTTGTCAAAGTCATACATCGCTATGTCCTCGGTGCCAAAAACGCTCTCCGGCAGAATGAAGGAGTCGATGTGCACACCGTTTCCCTGTAGAAGGGCATTGAGCAACGCGTCCTGATCTGTCGCGTGCATCAGGGCCTGTCGTACGGATCTATCGTCCAGGGGAGGCTCGTTGACGTTGAAGAACAGGGTGTCCATGTAGATCCCGGGCCGCTGCAAGATTCGCGTGTTGGGAATGGCCTCAACAATGCCCAACTGGCGGGAATCGAAGAAGATCAGGTTCGAGCTGCCAGCTTCATAAGCCATCACCATGGCATCCACATCGGGAACGATGGTGTAGACGAGACGGTCGATGTTCGGTCGACCCAGGTAGAAATCGTCGTAGGCGACCAGTTCCAGGCGATCTCCTGACACCCATTTGTCGAACATGAAGGGGCCTGTGCCCACGGGGTTGCTGTTGAAGGGGTGGTCCTCCATCCCCTTGCCCATGGCATCGCCGAGGACGTGTTCCGGTGTGATGGAGAAGTCAAGGTTCATGATAAACGGTGCGAAGGCTTCTTCCAGGATGAAGCGAACGGTATGCTCGTCCACGATCTCGATCTCCCGGATTGGATCGCCGTGGGTGGACTGCCGATAGCCGAGATACTCGGGGTGTTTGATCGCGTCGTAGGTAAACTTCACATCCCGGGAGGTGAAAGGCTCTCCGTCGTGCCAGGTGACGTCATCGCGCAGTACGAAGGTATACTCGAGGTCATCGTCGCTGATGGTCCACGATGCGGCAAGATCCGGAACGGCAGCCCCGGTGTCGGGGTCAAAGGCGATCAGGCCGCGAAACACGTGTCCCACGTGGGACTCCCCGGCGCCTCCTGGACTGAAGAGATGGGGATTCAGATGTGCGGGTCCGGTGAAGGAGGCCTGGATCAACGTCCCCCCCTGAACCGGGCCGTCGTCCCCATCGGGATCTGGCGGCTCACCGTTGTCGATGGCAGCCGGGCTACAGGCTGCGATGACGGTCATAGCAAGCACCAGGGCAAAAACAGTCATAAGACGGGTTTTATGGCGCATGTGTGACTTCCTCTCACGCAGAAGATGTGGGTTTCATACTTGTTGTATCTGTTTCAGTAAATCATATTGCAGGATGCAATGTAAATGTCAGCATTGTGTAAGGCAGTCAAGGAGGGTTCTAGTAGCGAGAATGGCCCCAAAATCGCTCGGGAATCTCCAGCTCCGCTTCCAGTCCAGCTCTTGCAACGGCAGCCCGGAACTCTTCCTGGGCCTCCCCGAAAATAGCCTCCTCATCGATCCGGGTCCGTCGGTTATGCATCAGAACTGCGCCGTTGACGATGACGGTACTCACATCCTGCCCGGAGGTCACATATGCCAGTCGATGCACGGGCATGGTGAGGGGATACTGGTGGGGCGCATTGACATCGACCAGTATGACATCTGCTCTTTTGCCCGCTTCCAGGGATCCAATAAGCCCAGCGAGGCCGACGGCCTTCGCTGCGTCGATCGTCACCATTTCCAGGAGCTTGCCGGGCGGCAGGACCCCGTCATCACCTTCGTGGATGTGATGGATGATGGCGGCTGTGCGCATTTCCTTGAATACGCAGAAGGAGCGATCGGGTGCGGTCCCGTCGGTGGCCAGAGCTACATTTACCCCCGCATCGATCAGATCTGGGGCCGGGCACCATCCCCGGGCAACCGAGCGAGCGCTGGGGCAATGGGCCACGTGGGTCCCGGTATCGGCCAGGTAACGGACCTCATCAGCACTGATGCCCGTGCAGTGGGCCAGCAACGTATTGGGCCCAAGGACATCAAGATGATGATAGGCATAGGCAACGTTACCCTGGTAGGCGTGGGAGTTGATCATTAATCCGTGATCTCGGGCAATACGGGTGAACTCCCGGGTCTGGTTCAGCAGCGTATCCTCACCCAACCCCTCGGGGTCACCAACCCTGGAAGGGCTGACGTGCACGGTCACCCGATCACCAAAATCGCCCCTGGAAGCCATCCTGCAGATTTCCTCGGTGACCTCCAGGGATGCTTCCATGTGAAATTCCCGGGTCGTGGGGCGCCCTTTTTCCCACTGCCTGACCGTCTTGGGCCAGGGGGGAAGCCCCGGACCGATTCCCACGATGTCTCGTATGCCAACGGTTCTCATGCCGCTGATGTGGCTCAGGCTCCACCGGACATCGTCTGTCCTCGGCATGTTGCCCATCATTGAGTAACCACAGGTAACACCGAACCTCAGCCGTTCCAGTCCCGCCAGGGCTGCCTCTGCATGCCAGAAGGCGTCGGTCGAGTTTCGAAAGTAGACGTCTTCTGCGACAGACTCCCAGGTGTCGCGACCTCGGTCTCCCATGGTCTTAACCAGGGAGTGGCCAGCATGCCCGTGCACATCGATGAGACCCGGCATCACGATGGATCTTCGGGCATCCAGTGTCTGTTCGGCCTTCCAGGGAAACTTCTCCTCACCCGCCGGGCCGACGTACTCCAGGTTCTCCCCGTGGATGAGAACCAGGCCCCTTGGGATGATGCGTCTATTGGGATCCATGGTGACGACCGTGCCGTTGACAATCGCAAGATCGAAGACCCTCATGCGTATTCCCCCTAAGATGGTTTGCTCGTTTATGACATATCTTATCTCAGGATTCGCGGGCATAACCAGCCCGCAGGGGGCCGGACGACCGATCATGGTTTGCGAAAGGATCCAGCGCCCACGGGAGTCCGGTGCTCCGGCGGCCGTGCCCTCACAAAAACGATGGGGCGAGGGGGGCCCTGGCATTCGGAGGATCAGAAGGTCCAGAACAGGTTCGCGGTCAGGGACAGAAGCAGTACCGAGGCCACCGTCAGCAGTAAGCCCACCTTCAGCATCTCGTGCGTCTTGAAGTAACCCATGGCGTAGGCGATCGCATTGGGCGGTGTGTTGGCAGGAAGCAAAAAAGCCAGGCACGAGGAGAGGCCGGCGACCATGGCCAACATGACAGGATCGAGTCCCAGCTGGTAGCCCAATCCCACTGCCATCGGAACGAAGGTTGTCGAGGTGGCAGTGAGGCTGGAGAAGAAAGTGATGCTCATGGCCGTGATCAGGGCAAGGGCCGTGACGATCACCACCCCATTGCTGTGCCCGAAAAGGGCTGAGAAGCGCCCCGCCATCAGATGCACCACCCCGGTCTGGTTCAGACCCGATCCAAGGGCCAGGCCGCCCCCGACCAGGATGAAGATGCCCCAGCCAATATTGCGAGACGCATCCTCCCAGCGAACCGCTCCGAGGCGTGGCGCGACAAACAGCAACGCAATCAACGTTGAGGCGATGTACAGCCACCCCGAGGGCAGCACCAGGAAGGAGTCGGCTGTCCACAGCAAAAGGGAGAGCAGGAACAGAACCAGCACGTGCTTCTGCCCCCCGGTCAGGGGCCCCATGTCCCTCAGTTCCCTTCGCACCGCCTCCAAACCACCCTGGATCCTGTCC
The DNA here is from genome assembly GCA_007128555.1 of Clostridia bacterium. Next base: position 5,881 of record SKXF01000368.1, read on the forward strand.
GTCTCGGACGGATAGACCAACAGCAGCAGTCGCCACGCAACAGGAGTCAGGATCACGACAATGGGGAAAGCCCGCAAGAACCAGTCGAGGAACCGAATCTGGTGCCCGGTGAGCTCGGCGATGAGGGCGATGGTGATGGAACAGGCCGGTGTCCCGGCCGGTGTGCCCATCCCCCCGATGTTGGCGGCGGCGGCGATTCCCAGCATCATCGATCGGCCCAGGTTGCTGCTTCCAGGTTGAACGTGGTTCATCTTCAACACGCCGAGGGCAATGGGCAGCATGATGGCGGTGGCCGCTGAGTTAGAGATCCACATGGACAGCAGTGCGGTTGCGACCATGATACCCAGGAGGAGCCGATCGGTCCGCTCACCCATCGCGGAGACAATCATCAACCCCACCCGCCGGTCCAGTCCGTACTTGGAAAAGGCACTGGCCATGATGAATCCCGCGAAGACAATGCTGTTAACGGGGGTGGCGATGTAGGCGAGACCGTCG
>SKXF01000126.1 GCA_007128555.1 Clostridia bacterium
AAAGATCTTTATGATCAACGCACGGCAGTGGAACGGATCAATAGTCGTTTGGATGTGTCCTTCGGCTTTGAGCATCATTACATCCGAGGGTTGGCCCGGATGAAGCTCCGGGTGGGTATGGCACTCAACGTCATGCTGGCCATGGCCCTGGGGCACATCAGGAACAAGAAGCCGGATCGAATGCGAAGCCTGGTGGGTGCTGCGTAACCCAGCCAGGGACCTCGAGACAACTGGACCAAATGACAAAGTCGGTACAAGGTGGACGAAAATCCGGTCGCGATGTAGGATGCTACCCAATATAGCACCAAGGAAAGCATTGAAGGCTCAGAATGCAGGGTTGATCATCCTGCGAGGACCATATCACCCGCCAAATACTCGAAACAGAGGGCACATCGCAAACGCCTCTGGGTGTACCGGGGTTGATTCTCCTCGTTGCCATAGGAATATCGGGCTACAGTGGAGCGCCAGCCATCACCGTGGCACTGGCCTCCCTGGGCGGCCCGCTCGGCATGATCGGTGGTATAGGTGTTCTCGCTGCGGCAGCACTTATTTCGGATGCAGTCGCACAACACGGCCTCGAGAAGATCCTGAGGGCAACCGTCACGAAGATGAGGGATGACGGGATCAGCAAAGAAGAGATCATCCGCAAAATAGAGCCCTATCCGATCACACAGAGGCTGAAAGACCAGGTACTGTACCACGTTCACAAGGCATTCGGCTCCATCTAGCCCGGCCAGGAATCCGAAAAGGCCGATGTGCGAGAGGGCACCTGCCAAACACCTCTGCTCCATGCCCTACGAATCGGCGGCCCACGCCCTCCAGGCGGAATCCCCGGCAGAGGGTTGAGCAAACTATCGTCGGACCAGGTCTGTCTGTCGAAACGACCGCCAACGGTCATCTTCCGGAGGGGGCTGGCAGGCCAGGCCCTTGAGAAGACGGATAACCCCCCGGATCTTCTCGGTGCTGAGGTCCCATCCCAGGTCCCCAACCCGGTGGTCAATGGTCTGCGCATCCACAGGTTTTTCGTCCATACTGGGGATGAAGTGCATCTTGGCCGCCGCCGAGACATCAAGGGTGTTGCTCCACACACTGTGGCAGGTCATCCGCTCAACAGCATTCCTGGCATTCTCCCATATATCCCTTGTTCGGATCTGCTATCCTCCATCGGAGTACGACCATCATCGCTGAACGAGTAAGCACAGCGAGTGACATCGCGACTCATCTATGTACTGGAGCAGGCTAATGTCATCCAATCGTCTCCATTGGTCGAGACAATGCGGTGACTCATGATACGTGAACCCAGTTAGCGCTTGCCGACATGGTCTATCCAGGGTGTGGCCACTCTCGTCTTGAACACTCGGTGGGACCTATCGACAACATCTCTTCAGACACGTGAAGGATGATCCATGACCATGGCAAGAAGCCTGCATTGGCCTATGAGGACGCGCGGGTCTCCAGGATCGCCCTTTTCTTATCACTTTCAAATCCCGAGGGCAATGATAGAACGTACGGAAGCCTCATGGCTTCCCACGTGACAGTTCATGCCCGACCGCACGTAACCAGCATCATCCCGGAGGTCGAGCAGATCAAACTATCCTCCCTCTACAGGCTCACCCGGCAGATCACCCCGTCCCGTCCCAGGACCAGGACCGTCCCGGAGTCCTCCCAGACGATCCCCCGGATCGGACCCCGGATCACGCGGCCCCCGAAGAGCTCCTCCTCGAGGTCTGCACCCAGAACCCAAAGGTGACCGTCATCGCTCCCGGCAGCTGCGCGTCCGTCCGCAGGGTTGACGGCCAGGGCCGTCACGGCAAGGGCACCCCGGGGAAGCTCCCGGATGTGCAGCTCGCGTCCGTTCCAGGACACCAGCGAGCCGTCGGCGCAGGCGGCGATCCAGGTGCCCGCCCTCCCCGCCGCCAGGCGCTCCACGGGGGCACCGCTGGAGGGGAGGGTCCCCGCCGGGAAGCGGGTGGACACGTCCAGGATTCGAACCTCACCGGTACTAACGACAGCGGCCAGGTAGCGCCCGTCGGCCGAAAAGGCCAGGTCCCTCACAGTGCCCACACCCTCGAAGAGAACCTGTTCTGCCAGGTCCCCGATGAAGAGGCCGGCCACGTCCTTCGTCTCCAGGCCGTAGGCCAGGAGGCTCCCGTACGGGTTTAGGGCATACGAGGTTAGGGCGGAACCGGGATGGTGCTCGCTCTCCTTCCAGAGGGATCCGTCCCCGTAGCGAAGGAACAGCACCCGCTCCCGGTCCAGGGCACAAACCCGTTCTTCCGACAGGGCCGCCAACCCCAGGGGAGTCCCAAGGGACAGCTGGTAGCTGTCGACCCTCTCACCACCAGCAATCACCGCCAGCCGGCCCTCCTCCCCCAGGACCAGGAAGGTGGAACCGCCGACGGGGACCAGGTCCACCGCGGGTTCCCCCGACTCGAACAGAACCTCTGCGGGCCCTTCGGGCCCGGGTTCGACGGCAGGGCCCAGGACCCGGACCGCCAGGATCATCAACACCAGCGTCCCGTTCTGAACCGCGGCAAGGACCAGGACCCCCCCGGGGACGAGGAGAGACACCAGGAGGGGACCGGTCAGGAGGGCCCAGGCGGGATAGTCCGATTCCTGCAGCACCATGTGCTGCCAGTGCCCGGGGTCAGCGCGCCTCAGGCCGGGATGCTGCACACGGGTTCCAATCACCAGGATCAGGCCGACGATTGCCCCAACCGCCAGGTACGGCGTCTGCAGGATGGGAGGCCACAGGCGCGGCACCGTCACATCGGGGAGGAAGAGGAAGGGCTCCGGTCCGGGCATACGCCACAGGGCGACGGCGGTGCCCAGCCACACCCCCCAGAGGACCCCCCGGGAGAGGGCGCCGACTGCCCTGAGCTGCAGCATCCGGGCGTCCAGCACCAGGCCGATGGATGAGCCCATTCCGATCTGCCCCACCGCCTGCCTGAGCTCCATGAGGGGTCTCATCACCCTGCCGATCCTGCCGGCCTGATGGGCGGCCAGGAGGGACAGCGCCGAAACCCCCGCACCCAGGGCAGCGAGACCGAGGCCGGCGCTGCCCCAGCGGGAGGCCGAATGGGCCAGGAACCTCTGGAGGGTGAGGGCCGGGCTGCCGAGGAGGAGGGGCTCCAGCCCGGCGTAGGCTGCAGGCGACGCCAGGAGGGCGGCCCCAAGCGCCAGGAGGGGCAAGAGGAAGCCGAGGAGGCCGGACAGGCCGACGAGACGAAAATCGTCCAGTCCGTCCTCCCTCCACGGCCCACCCCCCCAGGCCAGGCCGATCAGGAAGAAGAGGATCATGTACAGGAGCAGCCACGCCGAACCGGCGAGCCGCCCCCAGAAGGACCGATCCCTCATCGGCACGTGGGGCGGGGCGGCACCCTGTTCCTCCGCGCCGGGAGCCCCTTCAGCCGCCGCCACCTGCGCTGGGGGTGAATCCCCCGGGAGAGCCCCGGCCTGGCTCCCCCCGAACACCAGGGCCAGGGCGAGGACCAGGACCGCCCCCGCCGCGAGGACCTCCCACCGCCCGGGTTTCAACCTCTTCAGACCTGCCATCGGGCTGCACTCCTTTCAGTCGCTCGGCACCTTTCATTCGTCTACCATCCGCTGGAGCTCGTCCCTCACCCCCCCGGGCCGGAGCCAGCCGAGGCTGGCACAGCCCTCCGAGAGATCGTGTCAGGCAGGCGGGACTGTCCCCCGTGAAAATCGGCGAGAACCTGGCAGGACACACCAGCGCACCTAATGCCCATGAAATGCTGATGAACAGTCACCCTCACCGGGGAACACCGTGGGCACTTCGTATGAGATAGCCGGGATCGCGGTGGTCAACGGAGTCCCTACGGCATGATGATCGTGCAGGTCTTCGCTTCAGGGCTGATTCCATCCACGCCACCCCAGGATCCGGAGGTAGACCCAGGGGGATAACCCCTCTACGAGGGACAGCACGTGCCCTGCTTCGTCCATAGCCCGGGGCATCCGTAATCGCAGAGGTGCAGGAAACTCACCACCCCTTTTTGGGGGCCCGCCGGGCGAAAACCACAAAGAATACGATCACAGAGATCTGGATCACGATCCCTGGCAGCATGGGGGCACTCCCATGAGGAAACCACTGTCGGTGAGAGGGGAAACAAGGCGTCGCCAGGCCGAACACCGCGAGGACGACCTCGAGATCGGGCACGGCTGCCCAGAAAGCTCCCCACCACGCCATCCGATCGGGACGAAACAACAGGGCGACCACCAGGATCGCGCCCGCCAGGTCGGATGCCCCATACAGCCAGAAAGCAGGGTAGTCCCAATGAGGTATCCAGTCGAGGACCACATGGCTGGCCACGGCTGCGCCGGCCAGGGCCCAGGGATTTCGTATTCGGGTGGAAAGAGCGGCTCCGCAGGCCGCATGAGCTGTCGCCCACATGTTCCTTCTCCTCACACGGTCAGCCGTCCAGGCCCTCCCAGTCCGAGCCCTCAACGAGCAATTCTGCGAAGGCCCCGAGATATCGCTCGTCCTCCCAGTCAAACCTTGCCCGGATCGGGCTATCCACGTCGAGAACGCCCAGGAGCCGCTCACCATCCAACATGGGGATCACGATCTCGGACTCAGATGCCACATCACAGGCGATGTGACCGGGAAACTGGTGGACATCCTCCACCACCTGGCTCTCACGCCGCTCTGCAGCGGTACCGCAGACTCCTTGCCCCATCTGGATTCGGGTGCACGCTGGCTTTCCCCCGAAAGGCCCGAGAACCAGGCCGCCCTTTCTCACCAGGTAAAATCCGGCCCAGTTGACCTGGTCCATCTGGTAAAAGAGCAGTGCTGCCCCATTGGCCAGGTTGGCCAGCCAGTCCCTCTCCACGGACAGCAGCCCCTTCATCTGAAGGTTGAGCTCGCGATAGAACGAGTCTTTACACGTCGCCTCGATCCTCTCGTCTCGGTACATCCCGCTTCCTCCTCACGAGGTTCCTGATCCTCACAGGGCACATCACCAGGAGCCCGATGATTCTTTCTATCCGGCCTGGTGGCACCGATTACATCCAGTATATCCCGGGATTGGAGAACAGCATAGCACGAGTTCGCCCATTTCTGCGAGCTCTGGATCCTCATGCTGAGTTGAATACGAGGATCATCATCTGAATCTTTCCGCGAGGTACTGACCCATAGACGTAGCTGGCTGGACCCCTGTGGCCCAAACAGGTCACCGGGACATCCCCCGGCACCTGGCATGCTCCCTCTGCCCCGACATCGGCTCGATTGAACGATGTACCATACTCACGACACCTGGGATCCGCTATTGTGATGAGTGGCTGCCAGGACCCCCTCTCCCCCTGTTAAGAGCGGGCCCCAGGGATCTAACCCCGGGGCCTATACTGGTTTGGTCTTTATGCCCGCGTCCAGCAACTGATGAGGGGAGACCACCGAGGTCTACCCTTAACCCGCTACCTCTTCGGTCCTCTGCCTCTGCTAACACCCCTGCTCATACTGACTTCAAAGGAGAGGCTGCCCAGCTCGTTGCCGTCGGCATCGCGGACCGTGGCTACGTATGTCGTGTTATCCTCCAGGGCGTAGTTCCGGGTATGGAAGTTCACGATGTACTGTCCGCCGCCGAAGCGAAGCGCATTCCCTCCCACTCCCAGTTCCCAGGACACCACACCTTCAATCTCGAGGTAGATGCCTTCCAGCACATCCCTCGCGACCTGTCCATCTTCATCGACCAGGTGGAACTTGAGTGGTAGGGTTGTCCCGTACTGGATCACAAACTCCTCGTTGGTCACAGGAGGCAACCATTCGACCCCGAACCCAGGAGAGACCGGGGCTTCGTCCGTCACAGTTACAGAAGCGGAGGCCCCTATGTCTGCCACCACTTCCCCGGTGACCGCATCGATGAGGGCGAAGGTGATCGTGTAATCGCCCTCTTCGCTGAAATTCAGCGTCCAGTCCGTGGTCGCTGTGTAGTCCGCCGGGAGCTCAAAGCCCGCCGAGGGACCCCAGAAACCATTGTCGGTGAAGGTATGCTCTTCATCTTCGCTGTCTGTTGCCGTGAAAGTCACGATCCCGGGACCATCTGTCTCGATGGCAAACCGGACTCCCTCGTACCCGAAGTCACCCTCAACGTCCGTCTTGAAGGTGATCGCCACCTCGACATCCTTGTCCATGACGATCTCGGCTGGAAGCTCGTAATCGAACACATAGGTAGAGGCAACGGGCCCAACGTAGACCGTCACCGAATCGGTAATACCGGACACGACATCTCCATCAGCGGCTTTGATCAGGCTGAAGGTGATGGTGTATTCGCCGTCTTCGCTGAAGTTCAACGTCCAGGCCGTGGTCGCTGTGTAGTCCGCCGGGAGATCAAAGCCCTCCGAGGGTC
>SKXF01000181.1 GCA_007128555.1 Clostridia bacterium
ATCAGCCAGAGCCACGGACTCATCCTCAGCACGTTTGAGCACCTCGACCAGAAGGGGCGTTCCTCGTTGATCAGTCCACAATTGATGACCCAATATTAAATTGCCCGCAAAGAAGCATATTATAAGGATTGTCTTTGCCCTTGGCCAATCCATTTGTGCCACCACCCATGGTAATGATTACTTTTTTATGATTTCCCCGCTCACCGCGTCGACCAGGTACTGCCCTGCCCCACCCAGGTCAACCAGCCAGGCGGGACGAACAATCTGGAAATCGCCGCTCTGTTCTGATGGGTAGTGCACCAGGTTGATCCTCTGCACGACAGGCTCAGATCCATCTGTGTCAATCTGCCGATAGCAGCGTTCCACGGCACTGATCGGCGTAATGGCCAATGACCGCTGCACCTGGTTGGTGAGACGCAGCAGGCTAAGGGTCGCCCGGCGCACACCGTGCTCATCTACCCGGACCGACACAGGTCCCCCTGGACTCACAAGATAACCATCCGAAAATGCCTGGGAAAACTGGAACTCGTACCCATCCCGGACATCAACATCCTGGTCGACCCGGGAGTAGGTTGGCTCCACCCGCATCAACCGTAAATCGTCGGCCCGGTCGCCCAATACACTGCGCAGAAAACCCCAGGCCTCTCGCAGCATCGCCCCAGCATCTATCGGGATCTCACCGCTGTCCTGATCAGGAGGGGTCACGAGATTATAGGTGAAGATCCCACCGGTGGTGATCCGTAGGCTCCCGTAGCCGTCGGTGTAGGTCGTGGATCGGTCCGGTTCCCTGCGCTGGCGCACCGCAGCCAGGTCGGAAAACGCGGAGACGACATATTCGGTCGCATCAGACAGAACCGCTTGTGCCATGTAGGTTGTCACCTCAACATCCATCTCAGGGATGCTCAGAAATGGGGACAGCACCAGTTCCCGCCAACCGAGAAAAAGCACCCGCGAATCGCCGGCTTGCTCCTCTGCCTGATGCCTTATCCTGGAAGCCCAGAAGGTGACTGCCAGGGTCTCGTATCCTCCAAGCTCCTGGTCACGCACAGGCGGGAAAGTGCCTCCCGGATCCACATCGTCCACGAGTCCATCGAGCACTGTCCATTCGGTATGATACCAGCCCTGGGCCGTGGGAATATAGAGATTCATCATCCCATTGTCGGTAAGAAAGAAATACAGTCTGTCCATCATCGCCGGGGGAAAGCCGTCCGCGGCACCAAGAGCCTTCATCCACAGGTTCATGGGCACCGGCCCGGGAAGGAGAACGGTGGCCCCAGGTCGATCCAACTGACGCCGTATAAGGGTCTGCTCGAGGCCCTCGTCTTCCCATATTCGTTGTATGTCACCGGGCTGCAAGCTTGCCACAATGAACGCAAGAATCTGAGCGGCCTCGGGATCTCCCTCCGGGGACGCCAGGCGATGCGATCCTGTTCCATCGTGGTAGATCACACTCACAGGCTCGAAGAGATGCGAGGGTATGTGCTCACGAAGATCGATTCCCTCGGCGTCAATGAGTACAGGAGGAAGTGAGGGGGTGGGAGCGGTCTGCATCCATAACCGGACGCTGAGCAAAGCCGAAGAAAGCACAAGAAGGACCAGCACGATGCTCTTAGCTAGCTCCTGGGTGTTCTCACTTACCAGGCCCTTCACTGTCGGCCTCCCCTTCATTGTCCACTGGCAAATACAGCTCCATGGTGGTGCCCTTACCCTCAACACTGTGTGCCCATATTTCTCCGTCATGGGACTCGATGATTTCCCGGGCAATAGAAAGCCCGAGCCCTGTCCCGCCGCTGACACGAGAGCGGGCCTTGTCCACGCGGTAAAATCTCTCGAAAATTCGCGGTAGGTCCTCCTTTGGAATGCCCACGCCATTATCAGACACAGCAACATAGGCCCGGTCATCACTGTGCCTCCATGTCACGCGGACCTGTCCCCCTTCAGGCGTGTACTCCACCGCGTTGGTGATGAGGTTAACGAGAACCTGTTCAATGCGGTCCCGGTCTCCATGAAGAACAGGCAGGTTGGAAATACCGCGATAACCCAGGGATATTCCCCTGGCATCGGCCCTCGGGGCCAGGTTGCCACAAGCCCGGTCGACGAGGTCTGGCAGGGAGAAACGATCGTCCTCCCACATCATCTCATCGGAATCGATGAGGGACAGGTCAAGGAGATCCCGGACCAACCGCGACATGCGATCGGTCTCATCGAGCACCACCTGCATGAACTGGTCACTGACCTGGGCATCGTGAACAGCCCCCCCCATCAGGGTCTCGATGTAGCTTTTCACCGTCGTGAGAGGGGTCTTTAACTCGTGACTCACATTGGCCACGAATTCCTTTCTTCGCTGCTCGGCCTGTTCCTGTTCCGTCACATCCTGCAGTACCATCACCATACCTCGCGGAAGGTCACCCTCCCCGGGGAGAATTGCGGCCAGGTGGGCTCGGACCACCCGGTTGGAGTTCTCCAGTTGAAAGCGCAGGGTGATATCTCTTCCCAGGCGCATCGTCTCTTCGAGGGGAGACCTCAGGGCAACGCCGGGCAGAAGATCACCGATGGACCGGCCCGGCATTTTGCGGGGATCCTCGTTCAGGATCTCCCCAGCCCGGGGATTGGCCAACATGATTTCGCCCTCCGCGTCCATGGCCACCACCCCATCGGCCATATTCTCCAGGACTACTTCAAGTCGTCTTTTTTCGTCGGACACGTCGGACAGGGTGCGCCGGAGCCTCTTTGCCATGTAGTTGAACATCAAACCCAGCTGGCCGATCTCATCGCGAGAGGACACCTCAATGCGCTCGTCAAAATTCCCCGAAGCCATCTGGCGAGCTGTTTCGGTAATCGCTCCAATCGGCCCAGTGATGGTACTGGCCAGGACGAAAGCCACACCTCCTGTGACGACAAGAGCCAGGACCGTGGCACCCAGGAGAATAGAGCGAATGTCATGTAGGGTCTGGTAGACACCTCCCAGGGACGCGTTCAGGTAAAGAACACCGACCACCCGACCACCGTCCCAGACCGGCATCGCCAGCGAAAGAACCGGGTCCCGGTTGCCCTCACGCTCGCGGATCTGCCGCGATGGCTCCCCTTCGGAAAACGCCTGGTCTACCTCTGGGAGACTGATCTGGCTGCCCAGGAGGTTCTCCATTCCAGAGCTGACCGCCCTGACCTCAGCGTCGCCATCGAGAAACAGAAGATCGAGTCCGGACTCACGACCATAATCTCGAAGATAGCTGGCGATGTACTCCCTGGGAACCTCTTCCGCCAGGTATCGTTCGAGGAAGCTGACCATCAACCGGGCCTGGCGCTCCACATTCCGCGTGTGGTTTCCCAGGTAGTAGTCTTCCAGCGACTGTTCAACATGCCAGCTGATCAACTGCATGGCCAACAGGATCAACAGCAAAAAGATCAATGCCAGCCTGGCGCGAAGGCTTCTCATCTCACCCTCCCCCGTCTTCGGGGATGTTCTGGATCACTGGTGCTCATCGGCAGCAAAGATGTACCCAACACCCCTTCTCGTGATGATCAGGGATGGACTCGAGGGATCCCTTTCGATTTTCTCTCTGAGTCGGCGGATGGTGACATCCACCGTGCGTACGTCACCGTAATACTGGTAACCCCACACATCCTGCAGTAGTTGCTTGCGGGTCACGACCTTGCCCACCCGCTTGGCCAGGTATACGAGGAGATCGAACTCCCGGCGAGTCAGGCAAGCATCCTCATCATCAACGAGGGCCTGGTACCGGTCAAGATCAATGCAGAGGTATCCCCACTTCATAGCTGGTTCGTCCTCCTCCTCGAGCTCCCCATGGGATCTCCTGAGCTGGGCCCTCACGCGGGCCATCACTTCCCTGGGACTGAAGGGCTTGGTAATATAATCGTCCGCCCCTGCGTCCAGGCCGTTGATCACGTCGTCTTCACTATCTTTGGCCGTGAGCATCACCACGGGAACGGAACTCTCCCGACGGATCGACTCACAGACTTCTATGCCTCCTCTACCGGGAAGCATGATATCGAGCAGGACCAGATCCGGCTCCATGTCGCGGAAGACCCTCAGGGCTTCTTCGCCATCGTAAGCCGCTGCAGTCTCATAGCCAGCAGCCTTCAGATTGTATTCAAGTATGTCAGCAATGGGTTTTTCATCATCTACTACCAGGACTCTCCGGTTCATTGTTTTCCTCCCCCGATACTCGGCTGCATCAGCAAAGGATTCAACTTGGATACGCTGAAACCCTGCACGATGAACGCCTCAGTTTATGGCAAATTGCCGCCAGTGGCTGCATTATAGATATCGGTTGGAAGCGGCAGACCATGACTGCAGCGAGGAATTGATCGATCGCTGTCCATCGACATGCAGGAGAGGATGGGTGAGAGAACCCCCCGGGAACCTCGTGCTTGCACGGACATCACGAGCGGGACGACCGGCTGCTGTGCGAGGAGGCGGCAGGCTGGACCGCATCGCCTCCCGTTGTGATTACATGCCTCGTAGCATGGTGGTCATCAACAGATTCATCCCCCGCCACCACCTGGCAGGTCCAGCAGCAGTAACTCTCCCTCGCGGCGCAACGACGTGCCCTTTTCGGCAGAAATCTCAACGAGATAGTCAAAAATGGACTCGATCTCCGGGCCCTCGGCAGGGACGGCCTGCCCATCACGAATCCTGAAGGGCACGAACTCAACCTGGCCGGGGAGCACCTGCCCCGGGCTCTCACGAACCCAGCTCAACCGGGCAATCACCGTTTCACTTCTGCGCAGGGGAGTCTGGTCGTAGATAAAATTGCCCAGGCTGTACAGGATGGGACGATCCCGGTGAACCTCCACGCTCTGCAGAACATGGGGATGATGTCCCAGGATCACATCGGCACCGGCGTCCACAAGCCTCAACGCGAGGTCGCGGTGTTCGGGGGCCGGCTGAGGTAAGTACTCGGGTCCCCAGTGGATTGAGACCACCACCGCATCGGCCTGGTCCTGCACGGCACTGACCTCCCTGATCATTCGCTCGGGGTCCAGCCCGGCCACGCCGGCCAGATCTGGGCCGGCTGCGAAGGTCTCGCGATGGTTCCAGTCCCAAAAGATGTCGGCGTACTCGGTATATCCGAGAAATGCGATGCGGAATCCCGCCCCCTCCCAGAATAATGGGAGGTGGGCCTCCTGTTCATTGTGACCCGCACCAAAGGGTAGAATCCCCCATTGACGAAGCCCGTCGAGGGTATCGAGCAGGGCCGGACGCCCAAAGTCCAGGATGTGGTTGTTGGCCAGGTTCACCACGTCTATTCCAGCGCGATGCAGAGCCGGAATGCTCTCGGGGTAACCCCGCAACCATATTCCCTTTCCGGGCAGAGGCTCGCCCAGCCGGGAAAGAGGCGCCTCGAGGTTAGCAAAGGTCAGGTCGCCCTGCGCAAAGACCTCTGAGGCGTATACAAAGGGATGGTCCTCACCCTTATCATCCATGACCTCGCGGACGCCCCGGGCCAGGATGACATCACCCACGGCATTCATCACCAGTTCATCCGGGCGGTCCACGGCAAAGGTGCCGGGGACGGTCTGATTTGTCGGCTCCCGAATGACGGGCATGGAGATGTGCCCTTCTCCCCCTTCGGCCCGCAGGTCAATGACCTCTACCACCTCGATCTGCCCCAGTGTGGCGGCAAGACAATCGGTTGCTGCATGGCTCCACCCAATGTCTCCCTCCCACCATGGAAGATTGAACTCCACTGCCACGGTACCCGATCCCATATCGAGGTCCAACGACGTGATCTGTGTTCCATCAGGGACGGGCCAACCCGGTTCGTTCGCACTCGAGGGAGTTGCCAGCATCTCCATGAGAAGACCATGAACACGAGCAGCGGCATCATCGGGAAGGGGGTTGTCCGTGGGTCGGCGCTCCAGCAGGAGAACATCTCTGTCGCCGAGATGAACACGGCGCACCGTGTAGAGGGCGTCAAAAAGAGGTCCCTCCTCTACATCCTCTGTCGCAAACTCCAGGAAGCCTGCGGTGTCGGCCTGCCCGGCAAACAGCGGGGCAGGCAGCAGCAACTGGGACGATGGATCTTGAGCGGCTAATGTGTGCAATAGGGATGTTCCGAGACGACTGGCCTGGGCGGATTCATAATCAACTGTCAGGTGAACCGATACATCCGAACCACGCTGAAACACCCGGACCAGAGGAACGTCGGCTGCAGGGATCGCCTCAACGGCGGCATGCGCATACACCGTCGCTTCTGCGAGGAGATGCCGACTGACCGATGAAGCGTCTGTCGGCCCACGCAGGCTCAGGATCCCGTTGCCGGATGTGAACACAGCAACCCGGATCCCTTCATCGTCGCTGACGTCACGACGTTCTCGACCTACGGGGTGCTA
>SKXF01000461.1 GCA_007128555.1 Clostridia bacterium
GCTGGAGCCGCTCCCTGGTTTCCGGCATGTATTCTGCGGGCACCCTCACGGCCGGGCTGTTCATGACCGTGATCGGGCGCACGGTGGACCGCAAGGGCTATCGGCCCACCCTCACCGTGATCGCCCTGTGTTTTGCCGCGGCACTGTTTTTCATGAGCCGCGTGAGTACCCCTGCGGCCCTGTTTCTCGGATTCATGATGATCCGGACCTTCGGACAGGGGTCCCTGACGTTGATCCCTAACAGCATGGTCCCCCAGTGGTTCATCCGAAAGAGGGGAAGGGCTCTCAGTTTCCTGGCCATCGGTGGAGCCCTGAGTGCCGCCTGTCTGCCCTACGTGAACCTGCTGTTCATTGAGAGCTTCGGATGGCGGTTTACCTGGATGTTCTGGGCCGCGGTGCTCGCTGCGGTCATGGCCCCGGTGGCCTGGTTTCTGACCCGTGAACGACCCGAGGCCATGGGCCTGGTTCCCGATGGCCCATCTGCTCCACCAGGGGGGCGAGGCGTGCAGGCGGAGGCCCCAGAGCCGGAGGAGACCTGGGATGTTTCCGAGGCCATACGCACCAGGGCTTTCTGGATTATCCTGTTCACCGTGTCGATCCCCAGCATGGTCTCGACCGGCGCCCAGTTTCACCACATGTCCATCCTGACAGAAAACGGTGTCACCGCCCAGGCAGCGGCGGTTGTGTTCACCGTCGCCGCAGCGACCCGGTTGGTTCTGACCCCCCTGGCCGGATACATGTGTGATCGCTATCCCATCCATTTCGTCCTGTCGGGTGCGATGCTGATGCAGGCCCTGAACCTGGTCTTCCTGTTATTCACGCGGTCCTTTTCGACGGTCGTGGCCCTGGGCATCATCCAGGGCCTTTGCCTAGCATTTCGCGTCCTCGTCGGTGGGGTGATCTGGCCCCACTTCTTTGGACGGCGGTACCTGGCCAGCATACGGGGTGTGACGACGGCGGGCATGGTGATCTCGTCGGCCCTGGGCCCCCTTCCCTTCGGCCTCGGGTATGATCTTTTCGGTGGATACACCGAGGTCGTGTTGCTCATGACCCTGTTGCCCCTCGTGGGGGCCATTGCCGTGCTGTTTGTCCGTCGCCCCAAGAAGAACGACGGTGCTAAGTGGTCATCGGAGAGGGCCGGCGCCGGCATGCAAACATCACCAGGCAGAGGCTGACCCCAATAACGAACGGGCGCTGGGGAGTCCTGGTGCCCCCTTTGTTCTTCAAGATTAGTGGCTTAGGCGACCGGTTGGGCCTGTCACACCGCCTCATCCACTCTCCGCTCGCAGCAGGATAAGGGTGGGGTTGGGCAGAAACATGCCAGAGCCAACGGGAACGGACTCAGGTGCAGCCCGGTTCCCACATGTAGGTGAGGAGCTCCGGTTCAAAGGACCCAACGGATCATGCTGCCACCGCAAGAGATTGATCGGCGGAGCAATCTGCGAGTAAGGTAGACCCTGGAGGCGGATCTCATGGTGAGAGGCATGCTCAAAGACAGGTCGGATCCTCGCTCCGACACCGCAGGCGTTTCTAAGGACATGGCAAAGCCGGGGCCCCGGGGCCTGTATTACGGATGGGTCATCGTCGGAGTGGCCACCCTGGGCGTGTTCCTGTCCGGTCCGGGCCAGACCTATTCGGTTTCCACGTTCATCGATCCATTGATTGAGACCTTCGGCTGGAGCCGGTCGCTGGTCTCCGGCATGTATTCAGCAGGCACCCTCGCTGCGGGGTTGCTCATGACCCTTGTCGGACGCACGGTGGACCGCAAGGGTTATCGGCCCACCCTCACCGTGATCGCGTTGTGTTTCGCCGGGGCTCTGCTCTTCATGAGCAGCGTCAACACCCCTGCGGCCCTGTTCTTCGGGTTCATGATGATCCGGACCTTCGGCCAGGGATCCATGACGCTGAATCCGAGCAGCATGGTGCCCCAATGGTTCATCCGAAAAAGGGGACGGGCCCTCAGCTTCCTGGCCATCGGTGGATCCCTGAGTGGTGCCCTCATACCCCACCTGAACCTGGTGTTCATAGAGAGTTTTGGATGGCGGGCGACCTGGGTGTTCTGGGGAGTGGTTCTTGCTTCAGTGATGGTTCCGGTGGCCTGGTTTCTGACCCGCGAGCGTCCGGAAGACATGGGCCTGGTTCCCGATGGCCCATCGGCGCCACCAGGGGGGCGAGGCGTGCAGGCGGAGGCCCCAGAGCCGGAGGAGGCCTGGGAGGTGTCCGAGGCCATACGTACCCGGGCTTTCTGGATCATCCTGTTTACCGTGTCCATTCCGAGCATGGTCTCGACCGGCGCACAGTTTCACCACATGTCCATCCTGGCGGAAAACGGCGTCATGGCCCAGACGGCAGCGGTTGTGTTTACCGTGTCGGCGATGACCGGAATGATCTTGATGCCCCTGGCGGGATACATGTGTGACCGGTATCCCATTCACTACGTCCTATCAGGTGCCATGGTGCTGCAAGCCCTCAACCTCGTCTTCATGCTATTTACCACGTCCTTTGCCACCGCCGTGACCCTGGGCCTGATCCGGGGGTTGTGCATGGCCTTTTTGGCCCTGGTCGGTGGGGTGGTCTGGCCCCACTATTTTGGGCGCAGGTACCTGGCCAGCATCCGGGGCGTAACAACGGCCGCCATGGTGATCGCCTCGGCCCTGGGGCCCCTCCCCTTCGGGTTGGGATACGATCTTTTCGGTGGATACAGCGAGGTCCTTCTGTTGATGACCGTGCTGCCCCTGATAGGGGCTGTTGTCGTGCTCTTTGTCCGGCGTCCCGAGAAACAGAAGATCGTGGATGCCCTGCGATGATGACCGGAGAACGCAAGGGCCTGTAGATCGGGATCAACGACAGACGTGAGCCCGCTGTGCCCCCCAGGTTATTTGATCGATGCAGCAAAAGGGAACCGTCTCCTTCTGAGGGCGGCATGATCATGACTTCGCCCAGGTTGGTCCACTGAGACATGAGGGAGTGGCCCGCACTTGCGAGGGGTTAAGCTGGGCATCCTGACGACAGGCACGACTCCGAACGAGGTGAACGGGGAAAGGATCAACAGTGCTTTGGATCTCCGGGAGGAGCCGTCGCCTGGAGAACCCGCTTTGAACTAGAGCGCCTGACAAGTCTAACACAGCCAGCCCACGCATCGCAGACCAAAGCTTCGGAGTTTGACGTGGGGGATAACCTGGAAACGGAAGGTGTGATTCGATGTCCCTGGATCTGAAGATCACGGGGGGACTCGTCGTTGACGGAAGGGGAGGGGAGCCCTTCATCGCGGATGTGGGGGTGAAAGGCACAGAAATCGTCGCCGTAGGCAACCTGTCGGAGATCGACGCAGGGATCTGTATCGAGGCTGCGGGCAAGGTCTGTGCGCCCGGTTTCATTGACATGCACTCCCATGCCGATGACACCCTCCTGGCCCACCCCGAGGCTGAGAACTTCCTCACCCAGGGGGTGACCACCGTGGTGGGCGGAAACTGTGGGTTCAGTCCGGCCCCCCTGACCCAGTACTACGCCTCGGGCCTGTGGGAATGGTACTGGAGACAGGACGTGAATCCCCGCATGTATGACCAGGAACCGGTGGCCGACCTGGAAAGGGTCAGGGACGCGGTCCGGCGGCACGGGGGCGTTGACATCACCTGGCGTCACTTCGGCGAGTTCCTGGAGCGTGTTGACCAGGTTCTCCCCGGCGTGAACCTGGTCCCCCTGGTTGGCCACAGCACGGTGAGAGCCGCCGTCATGGGGCACGATTACCGGCGACCCGCGACCAGCAGCGAACGCGATCGTATTATGAGCTTCATCGGTGAGGCGATGGATGAGGGAGCTGCTGGCGTGTCAAACGGCCTTGACTACTACCCAGGCGCCTTTGCCGATCGAAGAGAACTGGTGGGGATTGTGCGAGAGGCGGCCGTCCGTGGCGGCATGTTTGCCACGCACTGGCGCCGCAAGCTTCGGCACAAAAATGGTCTCCCCGTACTCGCAAGGGGGCTGACCGAGGCGATCGAGATCGCGAGGGAAGCAGAGGCTCCCCTGCTGCAGGTTTCGCACCTCTTGCCGGCGTACTCGGTGTTTCCCGATCCTCCCCAGGGCATGCGCGAGGCTGTCGGATCCATGACCCTGCAGCTCCTGGATGACGCCATTGAGCAAGGCCTCAACATCTACTGGGACGTGATTCCCAGCAGATCGGGTGGTGTATTGACGGTGAAATCTCTTGCCAATGCCCTGATCCCGTGGTGGAATGCCTCCGGAACGCTGGAGCAGCTGGGGCGAAATCTGCGCGCCCCGGACTACCGCGATGAGATCCGCCGGTATCTCGAGAGCGGGCGATGGTATTATCTGAACCCACAGGTCGATTCGGAATGGTCTTCAGGCATCCTTATTGGCCGGCATGAAGATGACCCCTCCGTGGGGGGTCATAGTCTCGAGGAGGTGGCCCAGTCTCGGGGCATCGATCCCTTCACCGCCCTGTTCGACCTTCTTGTAGCTGACCCCTACACGGAGACAGCTGTCCCCGACAACGAGCCCGGGAGGATGCTGGAGATCTTCTTCAAACATCCCAGGACCACGGTTGGTCTTGATACCTTTTCTGTAGACACCGGTTATGAGTCTGCGGCCCCCCCATACGCCCTGCCTCACCCCAACACCTACGGAGGCATGATCCGTTATCTGAAGGACCTGGGCATTCCCTTGCTCGGGCTGAGCGAGGCGATACACCGGGTGACCGGCCTGCCCGCCAGGATTCTCGGACTGTCAGACCGCGGGCTCATCGGGCCGGGGCTCAAGGCCGACATCGCTGTCTTTTCACCCGCAGAGCTGAAGGCGCCCAGCAACCACTCCGAGCCGCGACAGTATTCCGAAGGCATCGAATACCTGTTGGTAAACGGAACGATGTCCGTCCGCACAGGTGAGATACTGAAACGGAGGGGTGGGCAGGTGCTGCGGAGCTGAGGGTCAGACATCCCGTCGTTTCCTGCCGCCGTGTTGGCAGTAGTACTGGGCCTCTGCGTGAAGGGCCTCGGGGACCGGAGCCAGGGAAGCCAGGTCCGGAGCACCGACCAGGTGCGCAAGGATCCGTCCGGTGAACTCGTGGTCTTTCTGCAGGGCCCGGGGGGAGAGCCATTTAAGCCGGTCCTCCGGTGTGTGCCGGACATCGGTTCGACCGTAACGCGCAATGCTGATCACTGGGATTCCCCGGGCGGTGAAGGGCGCATCATCGCTTCCCATCATACCCGCCTGGATGTCCCAGTCCTCATTCGCGGCCCGCGACGCCTCCCATACCGCTGTGATACCTCGGTCGGAACAGGCATAGCGAACCAGGCGTTGGCCAATGGCGGCTCCAACGCAGTCGATATTGATGATAGCCCGGATGTTGTCAATCTCACATGCCCGCTCGAGCTGACCCACCAGGTGATGCGCCCCCCGAAGACCCAGCTCCTCGGAGCCCAAAAAGGCGAAAGCGACGCTGCGCCGAGGCGGGCTGTCCTGGAGCAAGTTTAGGGCCAGCTGCAGAGCCACGGCACAACCGCTGGCATTATCCTCTGCGCCCGGTGAACCTGGTACGGTGTCGTAGTGGGCTGTAACGAGAACCTGCTCTTCGCTGACACCGGCTCCACGGATGTGGCCCAGGATGTTCTGGCTCGAGGCTGCGCGGATGCGCTGCCGAATGCGCAGGCTGGCAAGAGCGTCCTCGGCCAACAGGAGATGGGCATCTTCAAGCGAGACCCAGCATGCCGGTAGGGGACCCGGAGCCTCTAATTCCGGGGGAAGAAAGGAAGTGTGGGGGAGGGGGCGTCCCGGGCGGTTGATGCAGATGAGGCCGCCGACCTTTCGGGCTGCCAGATCCCGGTATACTCGGGCCAGGGACCAGAAGTCAACGTCGAGAAGGGCCAGATCTCCCGGAGACAGTGTCTCCAGCAGAGCAGGATCCCCGGCGCCAATGAAAACGACCCTTCTCGGGGTCCCGTCGTCGATGGTTCCCGCCAGGCCGACGGGTGTCGACGGCAGAAACCCCGCGGGAGCGAGGGGGGTCTCCAACAGGGATTCCGCATCGCAGTACGTTGTGACGGGAAAGGACTGGCGCATCGTCTCCATCCCCGCTTCTCGAAGTTGGGTTTCGATCTGTTCAGCTGCTCGCCTCTCGCCTTCCAGGCCCGATGGGCGCGGAAAGGACAGGCGGACTGCAGCCTCCCACAGGTCTGATCTGCGCCCCTTGAGGTCTGCCACAGCTCTTCCCCCTACTTGTTGATGGCCTTCGGATCGAAGGCATCGCGAAGACCATCACCGACGAAGTTGAGAGCCAGAACCGTAATGACGATCATCGTACCTGGGAACATGGTCAGCC
>SKXF01000285.1 GCA_007128555.1 Clostridia bacterium
ACCGATGCTTTCGTCATTCAACCGACGTGCGGCCCGGTCAATGATAGCCTGATGGAACTTCTGATCATCATCGATGCCCTTCGCCGGGCTTCTGCACGGCGCATTACGGCGGTTATACCGTATTATGGCTACGGACGACAGGATCGAAAAACCCGGGGGCGAGAGCCGATCACCGCCAAGATGGTGGCCAACCTCATCACGACTGCCGGCGCCACCCGGGTATTGACCATTGATCTTCATGCAGGACAGATCCAGGGATTTTTTGATATACC
The DNA here is from genome assembly GCA_007128555.1 of Clostridia bacterium. Next base: position 273 of record SKXF01000285.1, read on the forward strand.
CGTGGATCATCTCACGGGAGTTCCCACCCTCTCAGCGCATTTTGCCAAGCTGGACCTGGGAGGAGAGGAGGTCGTGGTGGTTGCCCCAGATGCCGGGGCAGTAGCCAGGGCCCGCGACATGGCTGGTCGCCTGGGAGCCAGGATTGCAATAGTGGACAAGTATCGCCCCCTCCCTGGGGTATCGGAAGTCATGAACATAATCGGAGACGTTCGCGATAAGACGGCGATCCTTGTGGATGAGATGATCGATACGGCGGGCACAATATGTGCGGCTGCCTGCGCTCTTGAACAAAGAGGTGCCCGTAGAGTTCTCGCGGGGGCGACCCACGGCATCCTGTCTCCACCGGCGGTGGAGCGTATCCTCACGTCTCCCATCGAGGAGATGGTTCTCACCGATACCGTTCCCCTGGCGGGCGTAGCGATGGAGAGCCTACGGGTCCTTTCCGTTGCACCGCTTCTGGGAAGGGCGATCGAGAGGATCCATGAGGATCGCTCTGTCAGTGAGCTGTTCGTTACTGGGTGAGGTTTGACATGGGTTTCAACGGAGGTTAGGATAGGCTGGGACAATCGGTAAGGAGAGGGTAACTGATTATGAAAGACTCGGTCAGAATCGTAGCCAGTTTGAGAGAAACAGGGCACCCGGTGAGCTTGCGACAGGAGGGTTATGTCCCGGCCATGCTTTATGGCAGAGACGTGGACAACGTTCCCCTCAAGGTAAGCAATCTGGAATTGACCCGGGTGATGGCAGCCGGAGGACAGCGAGGGCTGCTGGAGTTGGAAATCGCGGATTTCGCGGAGGACCATCGAGTGGTAATGGTCCGAGAGATCCAGCGCGATCCGGTGGAACGAAACATCTTGCACGTAGATCTATACCAGGTGGATCTGAAGGAGACGCTCACCACGGATGTTCCCGTTCAACTCATCGGTGAGGAGCAGGCAACCAGTGGGATTGAGGTGCTGCAGCACGGAGTTCGCGAGCTGACGGTGCAGTGTCTGCCTGTCAATATACCCGAGAGGATAACGGTGGATATATCGGAACTCACCCTGGGAGACAGCGTCACCGTTGCAGACGTGGAGGTTCCAGGGGAGGTGGAGATCCTAAACGATCCCACCGACATTATCGTCACGCTGGTGCAGCCTCGACTTGAGATTGAGGAACCAGAAGAAGACGAGGACGAGGATATCCTCCTCGACGAGGACCGTGAACCGGAGCGCATCGGTGAGGAAGAGGAAGAGCCGGAGGACGAACCTCGGTTCTGAGGAAGGTGAGCCTCGGTGCCTATCCAACTGGTGGTTGGTCTGGGTAACCCCGGGAAGCAGTACAGGGATACTCGGCACAATGTGGGTTTTGAGGTGGCCGAGCTTCTGGCTGTGGGCTCCTGGAGGAAGGGATACAGCGGGCGATGGGCGGAGATGCGGGTTCGCGGTCGGTCTCTTCTGGTGCTCCGTCCTGAAACCTACATGAACCGGAGCGGCCTATCGGTAAGGCAGTGTGTCCGCCGCCATCGGCTGACTCCCGCTGAAGTCATGGTGATCCACGATGATCTTGACCTGCCCCTTGGGCGGATCCGCCTGCGTCCTTTTGGGGGCAGCGGAGGACACAGGGGAGTGGAGTCTGTTGGCCTGGATCTCGGGAGTTATGAGTTTCCTCGGCTGAGAGTTGGGATTGGCCGCCCTCCCGAGGGCCTTGCATCGGAAGACCACGTGCTATCCCGTTTTACTGAGGCTGAGACGGCCGTGCTGAAGGACGTCCTTGAACTTGCCGTGCGGGCCGTTGATTGTGCTGTCGCTTGCGGCATCGAGGTGGCCATGAACCGATTTAATGGGTGTGCCCTTGCCCCGGAAGAGGGGTGAGGCCGCAAAAATCTGAGGGTTGAAGGGGCTCCGGCGCATCGCCCGAGCCCTGAAGGTGTTTCTGAATGGAGTGAGACGGAATCGAGACGGTATCCGAGCTAAGAAATACAGGACGATTGCTGGATCTGTGGGAGCGGCTCCCCGAATTTCTCACCGTCTCTGATCGACTGAAGAAAGACAACGGTGCAAGTCTCCTTCACGGAGTGAGCCGAGGAATGGATGCCTTTTTGCTCGCAGCACTGTTCCGACGTCATGGAGGGTCGCTGCTGGTGATCTGTGACCGCATCAAAGAGGCGGGGAGGATGAGGGGAGATCTGGCAGCATGGCTGGAGGAGGATGAGCTCGCATTCTTCCCTTCCCTGGAGGTGCTGCCTCATCCACGCGCATTGCGCAACAGCGCACCTGTGGCCGAGCGGCTCGGCACTATTCAGCGTCTCCTGGCCGGGACACCCGTTGTCGTTGTGGCGGCAGCAGAGGCACTGGAGCGGCACTTGCCACCGCGGGAGGTCATGCAGCGGGCTTTCTTCTCACTGAAACAGGGGCAGCGCTGCGATCGTGACGCCCTGCTCCGCAGGTTGATCGGGTTTGGATATCATCGTGAGGAGATGGTGGCCGAGCCCGGGCAGATTGCCGTTCGTGGCGGAATCGTGGACGTCTTTGCTCCGTCGCTGCCGCTTCCGGTGAGAATCGAGTTCTTTGGAGATTATGTGGATTCCCTACGGATCTTCGATGCAGGTACCCAGCGCTCTGTGGACACAGCTGACGAGGTCCAGCTGGGTCCTGCGGCAGAGACTTTCCCTGCAGCCGGAGACCTTGAGCCTGGCGACGGACTGGATCGCCTTGAAACAGAGTTGACGGAGAGGACGCTTCGTCTCCGGGAGGACGGTAAGGGCCGGATTGCCGACGTGTTGGAGGAGCGGATCCGGGGTCAACTTGCCCATCTGCGCGGCGGATATCAATATGACAATTTTGACTTGTTCTCGCCCTATTTCTGTTCATCCATGGACACGGTGTTTGATTACCTCCCAGATGAAGTGGCCGTGGTAGTATGGGATCCTGCTGCGGTGACCCGGGAGGTGCGGGACAGGGGTGCACGAAACCTTGAGCGTCATCGACGCTTTGTTGCTGAGGGAACGGTGCTGCCGGGTCAGCTGGACCTTGTTGTGCCCTCAGAGAGGATTGATCCGCTTCCAGATCGGCGGGCTCGACTGTATCTGTCCACGTTGCTCCAGCGCGTGAGAGGCGTTAGCCTTGATCACATTGCGGGCACCGGAAGTCGTCCCTCAGAACCCTTCTATGGTCAGTGGGAGATGTTTCTTTCCGAACTTCGCCGCTGGAGATCTGACGGGCGCCGAGTGGTCGTGACCATGTCGTCGGAGAACCGGGCCCTGCGGATGGCGGACACCCTGCGCGAGCGGGGATTTGAAACGGGTTCTGATCTGATGGTTGTGAATGCCCAGCTTTCGCAGGGCTTTGAAGTATATGGGCAGAATTTGATCCTTCTCACCGAGAGTGACGTCTTTGGGCGCCCGCACCAGGTCAAGTACCAGGTTCCCCGGAAGCACCGGCGGAAGGTCGTCACCTATGAGGACCTCGTTGAGGGCGACTACGTGGTTCATCGTCATCATGGCATCGGCAAGTATCTCGGTCTATCATCAAGAGAGGTTCAGGGTGTGGAGCGGGATTACCTGGTCATCTCCTACGCCGAGGGTGACCGTCTCTACGTACCTGTGGACGCCATAGAGCTGGTGCAGAAATATGTTGGCAAGGAAGGTAAGGCTCCCCGGATCTATCGGTTGGGCAGCGGCGAGTGGAACAAGATCAAACGAAGGGTACGGAAGTCGCTCCGTGACATGGCCGAGGAGCTCCTCAAGCTATACTCTGCCCGGCGGGCTGTCCAGGGACATCGGTTCGGCCCGGACACTCCCTGGCAGCGTGAGTTTGAGGATGCTTTTCCCCACGAGGAGACCCCCGATCAGCTGGAAACGACGGAGAAAATCAAGAGGGGGATGGAACAGGCGCATCCCATGGATCACCTGCTTTGCGGTGATGTCGGGTACGGCAAGACCGAGGTCGCACTGCGTGCCGCATTCAAGGCCATGATGGACGGCAAGCAGGTTGCTTTCCTGGTACCGACGACGATCCTCGCCCAGCAGCATTTCCAGACGGCACAGGAGCGCTTTTCCGACTGGCCCTTTGAGGTCGATGTTCTGAGCCGCTTTCGCTCCCGGGGTGAACAGGAGCGGATCAATACCTCTCTTCGCAGGGGCGAACTGGATATGGTGGTGGGAACTCACCGGCTGCTGCAAAAAGACGTGCAGTTTCGCGACCTGGGGCTGGTGATCGTTGATGAGGAACACCGCTTCGGTGTGGGAGACAAGGAGAGACTCAAGCAGCTGAAACAGACCGTGGATGTGCTGACCCTGACGGCCACGCCAATCCCTCGGACGCTGCACATGGCCCTCTCGGGCATTCGTGACATGGGCGTCATTGAGACGCCTCCCGAGGATCGCCTGCCCGTAGCCACCTATGTGTTGGAGTACGATGCAGCTTTCGTGGGCGATGCCCTTCGGCGCGAGCTGGACCGGGGAGGACAGGTCTTCTATGTACACAACCGGGTTCATAGCATTGATCGGGCACGACAGCGCGTGGAGAAGATGGTTCCCAATGCGAGGGTCGTGGTCGCCCACGGACAGATGCCTGAGCAGAGCCTGGAGACCGTGATGGATGATTTTGTTGAGGGCCGGTATGATGTGCTTGTGTGCACCACCATCATTGAGTCGGGGTTGGATATACCCAATGCGAACACGCTTATCGTTGAGAACGCAGACCACCTTGGCCTGGCGCAGCTTTACCAGCTGCGTGGACGGGTGGGGCGGTCTGATCGACTTGCCTATTGCTATCTAACGTACCGGTCCGGAGAGGTTCTCGGGGCCCTGGCGGGTGAACGTCTGAGTGCCTTGAAGGAATTCACCGAACTGGGATCGGGTTTCAGGCTGGCCAAGCGAGATCTGGAATTGCGTGGCGCAGGGAATGTCCTGGGGGCCGAGCAACACGGGTTCATGATTGCGGTGGGCTTTGATCTTTATACGCAGATGTTGAAGGAGGAGGTCGATCAGTTGCGTGGAGAGCGCCGCAGGCCTCCCGTGCAAAGACCTGCCCTTGAGTTGAATGTTGATGCCTATTTGCCCGAGGAGTATGTGCCCAGCAGTGCCCAGCGCGTTGCCCTGTACCGTCGCGTGAGCGCTCTTGCGGATATGAGCGAAGTACAGGATGTCACCGATGAGTTGATCGATCGATTTGGCGACCCTCCAGGACCCGCGATCAACCTGTTACGCCTGGCGACATTGGGGCTCCTGGGCGCCGAGTGCGGTGTGATCAGTCTGACGCAACAGGCAGGTTCGGTGACCCTGGAGCTCCTACCCGACGAGGGGGAGGGGGTTGACTGGCAAAATACGGCCCGGGAGTTTGGTTTCAGGTGTTCTGTCACCCGGGGACGCAGCCAGAACAATCTCCGGGTGACTCTGCAACTGGCGCCGAAAACTGCAGGTGAGTCACTTCTCCCTCAGCTGGAGAAGGTGCTGCGGCAGGTTCCCCCTGTGGCGGCTGACTGATCGTGCCTGCAGTGGAATGTGAGAAATGGGCATGGTATGATCTGGGTGGCCGTTGCATCTGCATGGGTGAGGACAGGCCAATGCAGATGCGGCAGCGATTGCGGTGACGGTATCTTGCGGGATGTGCGGGATCATTGCGAGCGGATGACCATCGCCGTCAAGGCAACAGCTGACCGATTGTTGGGCGCTGGCGATACCGAGCAGCAATAGAGGGCATCCTACCGCCTGATATCGTGGCAGCCAAGCATTTTCTCTGCCCATCGCGCCCATGATCAGCCCCGCGGCGTTGAGGAATAGGAAAGGTGTGGTGGGCGTACTATCAAGCGTACTTACGATTGAGGCCGGGTGGTGATTTTGACGGGGATGCGTAGGGACAGTTTTCTCAGGGGTGCATTTATCCTGCTTATTGGCAGTCTGGCCAGCCGCTTGCTGGGAGCGGTTTACCGCTTTATCCTCCCGTGGTTGATGGGTGGCGGGGATCAGGGAGCCTACGGCATGGCCCTGTTCGGGATGCCTTATTCCATATACTCCATAGCCCTGGTTATATCT
>SKXF01000225.1 GCA_007128555.1 Clostridia bacterium
AAGGTTACGCTGGGGGGACTGGTGGTCTCCCAGTCCCGTATTCTCACCCGAAAGGGGGAGACCATGGCCTTTGTGACCCTCGAGGATCACACGGGGCAGGTGGAGGTGGTGGTGTTTCCATCGGTTTTCTCCGAGTACACCGACCTGCTCCAGGATGAGGAGGTCCTGCTTGTGACGGGCAAGATCTCTCACCGGGACGATGAGATCAACCTCCTGGCAGACGGCTTCAGGCGTCCGAACAGTGTGGGGAAGATTTACCTGCACGCCAGCGCGGACATAGAGAAGCTGGAGCAGGTGAAATACGTGCTGGGGCAGCACGGCGGCGATGCTGCGGTCTACCTGTGTCTCGCCGAGATGGACTGCGTGATCCTGGTCGGCGACAGCTACCGGGTGGAGCCGAGCCGGACGTTGATCGACGCGCTGGAAAGGGCCCTGGGCGAGGGAGCGGTCCAGTATTGTCCTCCCGTGGGGCAAACTGCATCTTGAAGGTGTGTGACAGCGTATGTTTTTGCGTTTACTGGCCCTGTTGACCCTTATACCCCTGGCTGAGCTGGCCTTGCTGCTTGAGATTGGCAAGTACCTTGGGACGTGGCGGACGGTGGGCGTGGTGGTGATCACGGGGATCGTGGGCGCCTTGATGACGTCCCGCGAGGGAACGGCTGTTCTCAGCCGCATCAAGACCGAGATCGCCTGCGGTCAGTTGCCCTCGGGAACCTTGCTGGAGGGCGGACTTGTCGTTGCAGGAGGCCTGCTCCTTCTTACGCCGGGGTTGATGACGGATGTTGTCGGCTTTGCCTGCCTGATACCGCCCAGCCGACGGCAGCTGAAGAACTGGATCGTGCGCAGGGCGGAGATCTTCATGATGCGGGGCTTCTGAACAGGGGCCATTTGCACCCAGTGATCATGAACCAGGCAGCGAGACAGGGCGTTCCTGGGAGGCGCGAGTTCCGCCGCCCGCTGCCCGGATGACAGGGGCAGCCGTCGTGTTACTGGAATCCTAGCCCGGTGGAAAGCGACGTAGATGACGGCTGCCGAGGCCGCTATCTGCGTCGCTTTCGGCCTGCTCAGGTGAGGTGGTTGCCTTTCTCGGAGAGCCTGTTCGGTCTTCGCGGTGGATTCAGAAATGCCGCCCTGGGCATGTACATGGAGACAATCCAGTTGGGGTCCACGACTTCCGTAATCTTGAGATCGGCCGCCACGCTTGTAAGTACGTAGGCATCCTCGGGGGACAGGCCGTAGAGGGTTCCCAGGCGGTCCACCATGTTGCGCACCGCTTCCCTGGTGGCAACCATAAGGTCATCGGCCACACCCATGGTGGCGAAGAAGCCCTGCTCGTCGCCGAAGGGCGTCAGGGAACCAGGAGGGGTCTCGAACTCAGGTGCTCGGATCGCCTGGTTCTTGATGACATCGAAGCGGCAGGCGATCCCCAGCGCGGCCTCGATGGCCGACACACAGACCTCCCCGTCGCCCTGGGCCAGGTGGCCATCGCCGATGGAGAAGAGACCGCCCTCCACCTCCACGGGCAGGTAGAGGGTGGTTCCCGCAGTTAAGTCACGGGCATCCATGTTGCCGCCCACGTGGCGCGGGGGCATGGGTTCCAGGTCTCCCTCAACGGCGGCAGCTACCCCCATGGTGCCGGCGAAGGGGGCGAGGGGCACTCGCACGGATTCGTTCATGTACGCGAACCTGCCGTCGTGGACCTCCCAGATGCGAAGATATGGGTCGCTGAAGTCATCAGGCAGGACCCCGAATCCTGGCAGAATAGCCGTCCAGCCCCAGCCCCGGTGCTGGACATCCAGCACATCGATGGCCAGGGTGTCCCCGGGTTGGGCGCCCCTGATGTAGAGCGGACCTGCCAGCGGGTAGAAGGATGCCCAGTCAAGATCAGCCAGGGATTCCGTTGTGGATGTCGGGGTGATCTGGTTGTTCGTGGCCTCGCGGGTCTCGTAGAACACGGTATCGCCTGGATCGACCTCCAGCACGGGCTCGAGATCCTTGTTCCATGTATGATGGATGCGGTTTTCTGGGAACAGGTGAAGTTTTGTCATATCATGGGCCTCCTTAGATGGGCTTGTTTACATGGACTTGTACAGACAGGGGGGATATTCCTGCGAGGAGCATCGGAGCGGTTGACCCGTGGGAACATCGAACAACAGAGCATCTGGCCCCAGCCAGGTAGAACCGTCCTGCCTCGTGCGATTCTAACTCGGCATCCCTCGATGTCCGATGCGCCCTGCCAGTGAATCCCCGATCACCATCGTCGACGGTGAGCAGGACACCGGACGTGTCAGGCCCTGGATCGTTCCGAGTTGATGGGTGCTGCTGAGGGGCTGCTCAGGCGTGATCCCCAGCGGCGGACTCATCGGGTCGCAGGAACACAAGGACAGGAACAGACACCCCGACCACGGAAGCTGCAAGCATCCACGCCAGTCGCCAGGAACCGGTGGTCGTGACGATGAGGCCAAAGAGTGGGGGAAAGACCATGGCAGCAACCCAGGTGACCAGGGACAGGATTGAAAGTGCCCGGGCTGTGTCTTCGTCCGACAAGGGCTGTACAGCCAGGGTGGTACCCACCGGGCGAGAGCTCATAAGGCTTGCACCTGCGACCAGGGCGACCGCGGCAACTACAGCCGGATGTGTTGCGTCCGGAAGAAGAGCGAGGATGATGAGGACGGCCGTGGATGTAATGCTCATCAGAAGAGATGCGCGCTGCATGTTTCCCCCCAGGAAACGGTCGCTCGCCACGCCCCAGAGGGGTCTACCCACGATGGCTGCGGTCTGCACCACGGCCATCAAGAAGCCTGCCGTGGTGGGGTCAAATCCGAGCTCTTCAGTGAGATACAGTACGAAGAAGGTGAGGAAGACAAACAGCGCTCCCATGTATGAGGCCCACACGATGAGCGAGTGGCGAAAACCCGGCTTATTGAGTACAGATACCAGGATCGCTCGCGAATCTCTGCCTGGCCTCGACAGCGATGGTCGCTCCGACAGAGTGCGGTACAGCCACCATCCCACCGGCAGAAGTCCCACGGCAATGACTCGAATGCCAAAGCGCCAGCCCAGCACCACGGCCAGCACAGGGATCAACGCGGAAACAATGGCGCTGGACAGCGAGGGTCCTGCGTGCACCAGCCCGACGGAGGTAGCTCGCCTGTTTGCCGGCACCGACGTCATGGTGGCCTTGGTCGATGCGACGGCCGACAAGGGTCGGAGTGATCCGGCCACAAAATACACGGCGAGCAGAACCAGCAACCCGTTGACGAGGGACATGGCCACCATGAGACCTACCGTCACCGCGGTGACAGCCAGGAGGATACCTCGGCTACCGCGTTCATCAACCATTTTGCCGGCTGGCAGTGAGAAGATCAGCGAACCCGCACCCATCGCGGTGGCCACCAGGCCGATCTGGGCCTCGGTGAGGGCAAACTCCGCTGTGAAGAAGGGCGTCAATGGGCTGAATGCCATGGATGGTAAGCCACCCATGGCAGCGCCGACAATGAATCTCAGGATGAGCTTGAGCGTTGTGCTCTCGAGGAATGGCTGTTTTCTCATATCGCTCATGAGTAAAATGATTCCCTTCCTGGTAGCCGGAGTCTCTCGGACAGCTATACAATTTCGGGAGAAACCCGGGAAGTCCTGTTTCCATCTGTCACCGTCCCCATGGCCACGATGAAGGACAAGGGGATCCAGTGAAGGGTTGCTGGAGGGGTCTGTTGAAAGACCCTCGCAAGTGACCAGCATCCCGAGCGACTTCTCTTCCAGGGGCGCGCCCGGTTTCCTCTGACCCGGTCTTGCCGACAAGATGGGTGGCCCGAGAAGAACGCTAGAAGGAGCGATCGTCATGCTTACGAAGGTGGAACAAGCGAGACGCAGCATCGAGACCGAGAGGGAACCAGGTAATGCCAGTAAGATCAAGACAGCCAGGGTTCGGGCCATTTCATCAGCCCTTTTCAAAGACATCGAGGACAGGGGCATCGAGCATGTCTTGATGCTTTCGGAAGAGCTGTTGAGGGAACGTGACTGGGCACTGGGCGTCATGGCCTACGACTGGGCATACCGGGTACGTGATCAGTACACCGATCAGACGTTCCTCGTTTTCGACAGGTGGCTCAAGACATACATCACTGGTTGGGGCGATTGTGATGACTTCTGCACCCATGCCGTGGGTGCACTTATTGGTCAGAGAAATGAACGGTTCCAGGATGTGATGAAGTGGACACAGGACCCCAACTTCTGCGTGAGGCGAGCAGCGGCGGTAGCGCTCATCCGTCCCATTCAGAAGAACCAATACGCCAGGATCAACCCCTTTGCCGTTTCCGACGCCCTGATGAACGATGAACATCACCTGGTCCTCAAGGGGTATGGATGGATGCTGAAAGTGCTTTCTCAGCGCGAACCGCAGGAGGTAATCCAATATCTTGAAGGACACAAAACGGTGATGCCCAGGGTGTCCTTCCGATATGCCCTGGAACATCTCTCTGATAAAGACAGAGAGAAGCTGATGAGAGGCTAGGCCTGGGCCGTTGCCGGGTGTTTGAAACGCGTTGGGCCGGTCCATGTCGAACCGCCAATGACAAAGAACACGTCCTCGTCCTCGTCGTCCATGGGGATGGCCTGGGCCGACACATCGAGCAGGTCCGGGGTGAAGTGGAAGATGATCCGCTTCGTATCACAGGTGATGATCTGGGGCAGAAGGGCTTCAAAGGCCACGTCGTTCTCGCTGATCACGTCAAAGAGATGGAGATCCGGCCCCTTCTGTCTGGACACAACGGCAACGTCTTCTTCCTCCCAGTAGGAGAAACAGTCCCCGAGGACGTTGAAGCAGTACCATATCAGGATGCCTCCAGCGCAGTCGGCACCAAAGACCTCGGAGTTGGGCTTTCGAACCGTAGACAGCCTGTGAACCAGGTTCAGATCAGCGGGATCCGAAGGATGCAGTCTGCGCAGGCGGGTATCGCCGGGTGTGCCTTCAACGCAGCTGATGAACTGGCTTTCTATCACCGGATCGAATCCGAACCGGGGGTAGTAATCCCGCAGACTGGCGTCACCGACTGCGTAGACGATGTCGTACCCGCCTTCCTCGCAGTCCTTCAGTACGGCCTGTATGAGGTCACCGGCCAGGCCCCGGCGCCGGTATTCCGGATGGGTCATGACGGTGCCGATCTGTGCTGCTCTTAGCCTCCGTCCATCCAGTATGAGGTCCAGTTTGCTTAACGACACGTTGGCCACCACGTCATCGCCGTTCGCATAGGAGTAACAGACGTACCGGTCGTCCCAGAAGCCGCGGTCGTACCATGTCTCAAAGCTGATGTTGAAGACCTGGCGGGCCAGCCGATTGAAGCCCTCTCTATAGCGGTCGTCATCCCGGTAATCCGATATCCGTTTCAAAGGCTTCACATTCGACACCTCCGAGTTCGCTGCGGACTGAAGTCCCAGGCACCTGTCATTGTATGGATTCTACGGCACGGGCGGCCGTTCCTTTCCGAAGACCGACAGGATTCGGGTGCGGGAGGTTACAAAATCTTCACAATTGATCGTTATGATACCTCATGAGGAGCTGATGAAACATGCCCCCCAGCACGGTACTCGTTGTCGATGATGATCCCAACATACAGCAGCTGATGCGCCTGTACCTTGAACAGGATGGGTTCACCGTTGTCGTTGCAGGAGACGGCGTCACAGCGATTGACAAGCACAACGAGGTTCAGCCGGAGCTGTTGGTTCTGGACATCATGCTTCCTGGTCGAGACGGCTGGGACGTATGCCGGGAGATCCGAAAGGACAGCTCGACACCCATTATCATGCTGAGTGCCCGGGGTGAGGATTACGACAAGATCCTCGGGCTGGAACTGGGAGCGGACGATTATCTCACCAAGCCTTTTAACCCACGGGAGTTGGTAGCCAGGGTCCGTGCTATCCTTCGGCGCAGTGCAGGGGCTCCGATTCCTGCTGATCCGTGCATCGACTATCCGGATCTATCCATCAGCCGGTCGGATTACGGGGTGCGAGGCCCTCTGGGCCAGGTCTCCCTGACGGCAAAGGAGTTCGAGATATTGTGGCTGCTGATGGAATCACCCAGGCAGGTATTCACCCGGGAGATGATCCTGGATTCCGTGTGGGGCTTCGACCACCCGATGGATGTTCGAACCGTGGATACCCATATCAAGAGGATCCGGCGGAAACTTGGCCCGTCCCCGGGAGGATCCTGGGAGATCAAGACGGTGTGGGGTGTGGGCTACCGCTTCCAGGTGCACGGTGACAGGCGACGGTA
>SKXF01000226.1 GCA_007128555.1 Clostridia bacterium
AAGGACGTTCTATACGTCGTGTACTTCGCCCTGGCAGCGGATTCGGACTACAAGCCTGGGCACACAGGGTCTTGGAGCATCCACAGTGTTCATCTGCATGTGGGAAGCAGTCCCCAGGATAACAATTTCCTGCAATGCCTCCCATCCCCGATCAGGAGGACTTGCTTCACCTGTTGATGCAAACGGTGGCGCTGGAGGAACTAAGCCTGGCCGCTCTCGTCAATGCGGAGGCCGAGAAGGTCCAGGAACTCGTAGCACAAGGGATCGCCGGCCCTATCTTCGCTGAAGAAGCAATCCTGATCAACGAATCGGTTAGAGACGTGATCAAAGCTGCCGGAGACAAGGAAGACAAACTGTTGAGAAAGCTTCGGATCATCCTGGCAGCTAAGGAAGCCGAAGAGGACGACAATGATGATAACGATGACAATGACAATGACAACAATGACAATGACAATGACAACAACTGATGATTCAGCAGCGAGCCCTCGAGGCCAGCATCGCTGGGGGACGCGACCTCAGGACGCCAACGGTGACATGTGGCTGGGCACGTTAGAGGGGAACACCACGTTGGGAACCAATGGCACCGAAGTTTCCACACACCCCCGGAGGACCTGGTTCGATCCACCCAAAAACCGAGGAGCCTGACACAACCTGATCTGGGTTGGAACTACGGGGAACCAGCACATCAGGGGCGGTGAAGCCACGCCCGGCTGAGATCAAAAGCGAATCCGTAGGGAACCGACAGCCCCCGGAGCCGTCCCACGGCAGCACCTCGAACCTCACTGTTCCACAGGCTGAGGTAGAGCTGCTGATCGTCGGCCAGGCGGGCAAACTCACCATAAAGGTCACGTCTTTTCCCCGGATCAGGCGCATCAAACATCTGCTGCAAGAGGTCGTCCAGGTCGCGGCGCACCTCCGCGCCCCCTGGATAGCGCCACAGCTGCGAGACATTCCAGTAGCTGTCGGAGTGAAGATTCGCGGTATAGGCAGAGCAATCCACCATGCCCGGCACCAGGACCCAGTAGGAAAGATCGAACTCTCCCCCCCGCATCCGATCATAGTACGCCTCGCGGGGCACGATTTCCAACTGCACATCGAAGCCGACGCGGCGAATCTGTTCTGCCAGCAGCTCCGACACCTGCACCCGGACCGGATCCTCGTCGGTGAGCATGTTCAGGACAAGGGGTCTGCCGTCCTCACCGTAGCCCGCGTCGTCCAGGATTTGCGCGGCCTGCGCAGGATTTCGCCCCGGAACGCGGCTGTTGCGATCATCGGGCCCACCCGGAAGATCTCCAATGGCCAGTATCCGCGCATCTCCACCGAAGACCTTCTCGATTAACTCATGCCTGTCCACAGCGTACTGGAGAGCCCGACGGACCGTCACATCAGCCAGGGTGGGACTGTTCAGGTTCAGCGCCACCAGGTGATGATCGAGATTCACGCGGGTGAACGTGTAGCCCAGTTCCTCCGGGATCTCGTACCCGGGTGAAACCTCGGCAATGAGGTCAAAACCCCCGGCGAGGAGCTCGGCTGGATCCTCTTCGGGATCAACGTTCAGAATGGCAATCGAATCAATGTGGGCCCTCCCCTGCCAGTAATCCTCGAAGGCGGCCAGGTAAACCAGGGGCAATTTTGGACTCATGTCCGTGTGCTGGATCTGATCATCAGGGAGCGGAAGTAGCATCTCGCTTTCCAGTTGCTCCGGAGGCGGCACCACGTGGAAAGGCCCGAGGCCCACGGGTGCGGCAAAGAAGTCGGCACCCATCTCCTGTACGGCTTGCATCGAGACAAGACCGGTTTCGGCCCTGGAAAGGTTGAACAGAAGGTTCGGATCAGGAAACATCAAATCAAGGCGAAGGGTGAGGTCATCAATGACCTCGACCTGCCTGATTGAGCTCAGCCAGGAACCGACCATAACAGGCGAACCGACCTCTCTCATCCGCATGAGATTGTCCCTGACTGCCTCAGCATCACACTCACTGCCGTCTGAGAACACCAGGTCGGGTCGCAGGTACAGAACGTAGCTCAGCCCGTCCTCCTCGCCCTCCCAACGGCTCACCACCCCAGCGTGAAGCCCGCCGACAAAATCAAAACGGAACAGGGAGTCGGTCAGAACCCTTGCCACCATTCTCTCTGATGGCGTTGCAGCCTGGTGGGGATCCAGGGTCTGCAAACCTCCAGGGAGACCCACCTTGAGACTACCGCCGTCGACGGGATCAGGTGTTGCGCTATGCGACGCGGTCTGAAATTCTGGCCCGGGAGGCTCCGTATCCGCTGTGGAACCGAAGGACAACAGCAGGGTAGCGAGCAAAACGACCCCGGCCAGTATCGACACTGTTCGTCTCATGATCTCCTCCTACGCCCGGTAGATTACTTACTGCTGCAACAACATCCTATCATCACGACCACTCCACTGGAAACAACGGGGCAGCTATCGTGCTCAGCGGTGATGATCACATCGTTGAAAAGATGCACGCCCAGCTCGGCTTCTTCCTCGAAGATCCAGTACACGCCATCTCGACGCATCGACCCCAAACAGATCCTGTGACCCTGTTGGGGTTCATCAAGCCAGACCTCGAACAGGTTGAGGACCTCGCCCGTGGTCAGGTCCCGCCCGAAGTACGAGGGCCCAGGCAAATTCCGCACCCGAACCGACACCATGTTGGTTTCATCGTCCAACAACGCCTCTCCGCGTGCCTGCTGTGACTGAGGTTGCGTCCCAATCATGTGACACTTCCGCCCTTGCAGCTCCACAAAACCGCCTCCCCAGGTATGGTTTCTATGTAGTATATGTTCCAGGACCCGTGGGGAGGAATCTTTACGCGAACTACTCTTCGCGCCGGAAGGATGTCGAGGGGCCCAGGGGAAGGAGGTCTCCCCTGAGGGCGTGAATCGCCGGGGTCGTATACAGGGGCAGCAGGAGGAAGGCATCCGCAGCAATCCCGAGGGCCTCGGCATAGGTTTCGGACCGGCCACCCTCTGCCCTGGCGTCCAGGAGAAGGTCATCGATTCCGAGATGATCCGCCGCATTGACCGTGACGCCTCCCCCAGAATGGAGCCAGGGAAACAGGAAGGCGGAGCCCGCGGGCGAATGCTCAGCCCAACCCACCAGGGCCAGGTCATACTCTCCGGGAAAATAACGGGCCAGGAACCGGTTCCACGGCAGAATCTCCAGGTCGACGGCAACGCCCCCATCCATGAGACGTTCAGAGATTCGCCGCGCCACGGTTTCGCCCCCAGCATACACTCCCTCGGGTGCGATCATCTGCAGGTCCAGGGGAATGGGAAGATCCGCAATGCCCCCGTACACCAGGGAGCCGTCCCCCGTCCGCCACATCCCGGCCAGGTCCACGGCATCCTCCGTGAGACCCAGATCCCAGGGTCGGCTCATGGGCCGGTCCACCGCAGCATTGAGGGGGTGCTCCGCTGGCAGCCAGCTGGAAATGGGAAGCAAGTGACGGGCATACGCGTCGGGCATGTCAAGCAGGGAGAGGGCATCGCCCATCACGTGGAACAGGGCTCTTCTGACCTCGACGCTTCCATAAGGGGTGCGCCGGGGGTTCAGGACCAATCCCCGCACATTCAGCGCCGGCGAAGATTCAATCTGCATGCCCAGTCTCACGGCAACGGGCGAGGCCTCTTCTGGCCGCAGATACATGACAACCCCGGCACGTTCGAGCCGATCCTGCACCTCGAAATCCCAGGTACCTGGGTCGCTGAGATCGACATCCGCAGGCAGGACATCAAAGATGACAGAACGGAAGTCCTGCCCACCTACGGCCCTGAGGATCACCGAGTCTTCAGGTGTGAAGCCGGCGAAGCGATAGTCACCGGTTCCGAGGGGAACCTCTCCCTCCATGGGGCCTCCAACCAGCATATTGGGGGAGGTGAGCACTGCCGACACAAACTCACCGTCGGGGTGAGAAAGGTGAAAGCGAAGGGTGTCGACATCGGCGGCCACGATATCGGCTACGCCCACCAGGCACGTCGCCAGGGGCGAATCGGTTTCGGTTCTCAGGGCGGGAAGCCAGGCCCGGCGAATCGCGTCGGCCGTCACCGGGGTGCCATCGTGAAAGGTCGCCTCCGGGTCGAGGGAGAACGTCCATGTCCACCCTCCGTCGGTACTGGACCAGTCAACCGCAAGATCGGGCTCAATGCCCTCCGGTATCGATCGGACAAGCCCACGATACAACAGTCGCGCCACAACAGCGGAGGCGACGTCATCACGCCTGATCAGGGATGGATCCAGTGTGAGCCCGTCGGACCGGACAACCACGTGCAGACGATCCGGGTCCACAGGCTCGGATTCCAGGGGCGGATCCTCAGGTCCCTCCGGTTCCGAGAGGGGCGAACCCGCCGTCGTGGAACCACAGCCGCTGAGAACTACCACCGAGAAGAACAACAGGCAACCCAGCACAAAGGGACCCGATCGCGTGAACATCATGCACCTCCCATTACCTACGTGTGGGCCCGCACCCTCGATGCAACACTCACCGCAGCCAGGGCCTTGACGATGTCCCCTGGCACGTAGGGTAGGACCCCAATCACCAGGGCAGCGCGGAAGTCGATCCCCATCACCCGAGCCAACTGCCAGGCTCCAACCCCATAAACAAGCACGAGTCCTCCAGCGATGCAGCTGCCTAGCTGGAGAAGCAGGCCCTCTCTTGCTTCTGAGAGAGCACCCAGGACCCAGGCTCCGATGACCATGCCGACGAGGTAGCCCCCCGTCGGCCCAAATAAGACGGCAGCGCCTCCCATTCCCCCGAACATTGGAATGCCGACCAGGCCCAGCAACAGGTACACCAGCTGGCTCAGTGCTCCATCCCTTGCCCCCAGGACCAGGCCGGCCAGCATGGTCCCCAGGGTTTGGCCGGTGACGGGAACCGGTGAGAAAGGCAGGGGTATCCGCACGAACGAAAGGGCGGCCGTTATGGCAGCAAGGAGTCCGATTCGCAGAAGGACCCGCACATCCCTCATACGTCGTCTCCCAGGGCCTTCAGGTAGGGTCTCCCCGCCGCATCTTCCGCCATCACGGCCACGGTATCTGACGTGCCCGTCCGACTCGCCCACGTCACATCGTCCCCCAGGCCGAGATCCACCAGGTACCGGACGTGGGCCATCTCTTGGAAGGCGTCGGCCACCGACCCTCTCTTTTCGGCGGCGTACTCACGTGCCGCAACGGCACCGCCCTCGAGATGCCATCGGGAGGGGTCTCCCTTGATCAGGCGACGGGTCAATGCGCCCGCAAACAGAAGGTCCTCCTCGGAAAGACGTGATCCCCGGTCGGTTCCTGCGCACACGATGAGCACCGGGCACGTCTCGGATGCCTCAATGTGAGAGGCAACGGCCTCCAGGTTGTTGAAGCAGCCGGCGATCACCCACCGGCCCGCCCTGGAATGGCCCAGGGCCATGGTCCCATTGCTGGTTGTCAGCACGATGGGCTTTCCGGCAACGACCTCCCGCGTGTACTCCAGGGGTGAGTTGCCCAGATCGAAACCTGGCAGAGCCAGTCCTTCCCGCTCGCCGCCAACCAGGGCCCCGAGCTTTCGACCGAGGGATCTGGCCTTGTCCGGATGATCTACAGGCCAGACCCCCTGGGCGCCGGCAGCGAGGGCAGCTGTGAGGGTCGTCGTGGCCCGGAGCACATCCACCACAACCACTCCGACGCCCTCCAGGTCCCTGCAAGGCACTTCCCTGGCTGTGAAGACCACATCCAGCGAAGTCTCCTTCAGGGTCGCCCCCCCGCTCATGGACGCATCTCCGGACCCCAGTCCCTGGTCAATCCCCGCTGGATCAGATCTCCAAGGAGTTTGCCGTCCACATTGCCTCCGGTGAGGATTACCGCCACCCGCTTGCCCTCACCAGGAACGGCGCCATCGAGGACTCCCGCCAGTGACACCGCTCCCGAAGGCTCAACAAGAAGCTTCATCCTCTCGAGGACCAGGAGCATGGCATCGGTGATCCAATCCTCGGACACCTGGTGAAAGGCGTCCACGTAACGGCTCACGTAGGAAAAGGGCAGATCCCCCGGCTTCGGGGTCCGCAGCCCGTCGGCGATCGTGTCAATCTCGGTGTAGACGGGTTCACCGGCCTTCACCGACCGGTACATGGCGCAGGACCCATGGGGTTCAACGCCGATCACCGAAATCTCCGGCCGCTCCAGCTTGGCCGCTGCCGCCACCCCGGACATGAGACCTCCGCCGCCGATGGGAGCGACAATGACATCCACATCGGGCAACTCCTCGATAATCTCCAGCA
>SKXF01000023.1 GCA_007128555.1 Clostridia bacterium
CTCAGGGCGGCAATACGAAACTTGTTCACCGAATTCCTGCGGGAGCTGCCGCCGGATGTACCCAGCTACTCCACATTATGTTATGCAGGGGGTGAGGGCCTGTGTGCAGCGATTTGGTGTTCGGGGTGGGGCATTTTCTATCGTTGAGGGTTCTGTGAAGACGTGTGGCTGCACCGGCCAGGTCGTGGGGGTCCGCTGATGGCGCGGCAGGGCGAAGGGGGGGCAACATAGCGACGGGACATAATTTGGCCATCTATCACGTGCGAGGGGTACCCTGCTTGCTGACAGGGATTAGCCGTTGATGTTTCCTGAATAGGATGAAGAGATCCAGGGGTGATGGGTGAGAAAAGGGCACAGACAGGTACCAGGGCGGGATCTGCGTTGTACCGGTCCGGCTGGTGAGCGGAATCGCGGGAACTGGGAACGGCTTCTGAATCCCCAACCCGCTACCTGCGCTGTGCTTCTATCTCACCCAGTGGTTCTTGCGAGCGGCACCTTCTCTCATGACCGCTCGCTGCTCCTCTCCTTCGCCTGCACGTTCAGATAGCCCAGTACCTCGGGGTCGATGACGCCCGGGCCCGGCATGCGTTCTTCGAAGTTCTCCTGCCCTACCCAGTGGTCCAGTGCGCGCTGGGCGCTTTCATCAAACCTCGCCTGCGGGTCTACATCGAAGCCAAGTGTCGACAGATGGGCCAGAACCTCTCCGGCCACATCTCCTTCGATCGGGAGAAGGGAGCCAGGGTCTGGGCGCTTGAAATACAGGTAGAACAGCTCCAGCAACCGGGCCAACTCTTCTATGGGCTCGTCATGATCGTCGACACGAAGGTCTATGTAACGGTCGAGATAGCCGCCGTAGCTTCCGCCTTCGCGCACGACCAGGAGGCCGGCCGACTGCTGCCCGCGGCGGTCACCGCCTGCAGCCTGTCCTGCCCTCATGGCGGACACCATGCGATCTGCCAGGGGACCGGATGAGTTATCAAACTCCGCAGCCATATCCTTCACAACTTCGGGTCCGACGAGGATGTTTCCCTGGCAACTGTACCCATCACCACAGACGTGTCCCGCCCAGTCGAGGCATGCTTCGCCGGTGAAGGCAGCAGCTGTTCCCCGGACATCGATCGCTGCAACCTGGCGGTGTTGAGCGTCCTCGTCGTGATCGGTGAGATGGGCGATCACCTCCCGGGCCGACTTCCCCTGCGCCATGAGATCCAGCCCTTCGGGGCCGTAGCCCATGTTTGCCATCGCCTGGGTGGCCACCGCTCCGATGCCTGCCCGGGCCCACGGGACCACGGCAGCAGCGGCAAGGAACTTCGACTGGACTGCCACACCCCACTCCTGCACCTGGGGGTCGTGGGCAATGATGGAAAAGGTTGAAGTTCGAGCTTCCTTTTTCTGAGTCATGGATAGATACCTCCCTTCCAATATGACGTCCCTGTTCTATCGAGTTGCCACGAGATCTTTCTTCTACGTGCCCCCTGGGCATCCCTCCCGATCTCCCTGGACCTGGCAGTGGATCCACTGACCACCTGTCCAGGCAGGGGTGGGTGCGGCGGTGGCGACATATGCTGTACAATGGTCAACGGGTAAAGGTAAAGATTCCATGGTGGGGGTGATTGGAGACTACCTCCACCAGTTGTTTATTCGGGGAGGTGCAATGATCCGACGCAGGACGGGGAAGATGAGACCATAGCGTTCATTTTCTCGATTATGATCTGAAGTGCGCAGGTTCACGGCCGAAAGCTAGAGGGTGTCGATGGAGAATCCAGAAGGAGGAATTGCAATGAGTGAAGCACTGTTTGACAAAGCCAGGGAGCTTGGGGCGGCAATGAGGGAAACAGAGGAGTTTAAGCGGTTGGAGGAAGCCGAGGAGGGTATGAACCGCGACCTGGAAGCCCAGGCACTGCTCAAGGGCATCCAGGAGGCGGAGCAGACCCTGAGACAACTCCAGCAATCGGGCCTGCAGCCCACGCAGGAGCAGATGGAGGGTTTTCACGCGAAACGCGAGCAGATGACGGAGAACGCAGCCGTTTCAAGGTTTATGGAGGCGCAGGAGGAATTTGGATCGGTGGTCCAGGAGGTCAATGGGGCCATCAGCGAGGGCATGAAGGGTGAAGAAGCGTAGCGCCCTGGCCGGGGAGGGCACTGGTGTGTTTCCTTACCACGCACCGGGAGTGCCCTCCCCTCGAACACCTTCAGGGTCAAAGGTGTGAGCCTGAGGGGCAATCAAAGAGCGTTGCCTTCACTGATTCCCCAGAAGCATCCCCCTCAAATCGGCGGTCTGCTCCCAATCAATCGTTCGTCCGGACATGATGACACCGTAGGATTCACGGGCATCTGCCTCTGAGACACGTCCCTCCAGGACGTCAATCCTGACACGCTCGGGGTCTCGCGCCAGGGGATCGCCATGACCGCCCGCACCCGGGGTGCGGATGCTCACCACCTGCCCGGGATTGAGGCGGACCGTGTGCTTTCCGGGTATGACGTGTTCGCCGGGGGTTCCGGGGTCGAGAATGTCGACGCCCTGTTGCCCGTCCTTTCCACCGAACAGCCCGTAGGGCCGTGTCTTTCTGCGTTCGGCCAGTAGTGTGAAGGTCACATCGTCCCCCAGGATCTTGTAGTCCCGCCTTATGCCCAGTCCCCCGCGAAACCGACCCGCCCCGGATGAGCCAGGCAGGAGGGAATAGTGGGTTATCATGAACGGGTAGGCCAGTTCGATGGCCTCAACCGGAGTGTTCATCGTATTGGTCATGTGGCAGTGGATGCCGTCGATCCCATCTGCGTCCGCGCGGGCACCGAATCCTCCGCCGATGGTCTCATAGTAGGCGTAGGGGATGACAGGATCTCGACGTCGGTCCATGCCCCCGATTCCAACGTTGCACATCTGCCCGTTGCACGCCGCGACGACCCGGTCGGGAAGGGCGGTCTGGAAGGCGCCGATGAGTACGTCACACAACCTCTGGGCGGTCTCCAGGTTGCCACCGACAACCGCTGCGGGGGGCTCGGGGTTCACCACCGTGCCCCGGGGAGCCAGGATCTTGATCGGCCGATAGCAGCCCTCGTTGGGAGGTATGGAGGGATCGGTGAGGCACCTCAACACGAAGAAGATGGTTCCCGCCGTGATGGCCTCCGTGCTGTTGATGGGCCCCAGGGTCTGCGGGGCACTGCCGGCGAAATCAAAGGTGATGTCCGAACCCTTCACGGTCACCGTGGCCCTGAGCACGACGGGCTCCGGTGAGATCCCATCGTCGTCCATGTGATCACTGAAGCTGTAGGTGCCGTCGGGGATCTGCTCAATCTCATGGCGCATGCGCTTCTCCGAGTAACAGATCAACTCGTCGATGGCGGACTCAACCGTCTGCAGACCGTAGCGTCCGTACAGATCCTCCAGCCGGGCTCTGCCCTTTTCGTTAGCGGCCATCTGGGCTCTCAGGTCACCTGTGCGCTCGTCGGGAGTGCGAACGTTGGCTCGGAACAGTTCCATGATTGCCGTGTTGAGGCGTCCTCCCTCGTACAGCTTGAGGGGAGGGATGATGAAACCTTCCTGGTAGATTTCCGTGCTGCTACCCGATATGCTTCCAGGGACCGCACCGCCAATGTCGGCGTGATGGGCCCGGTTGGCAGCGAAACCCCGCAACTCGTCCTCCCAGAAGACCGGCGTGATCAGGGTGATGTCAGGAAGGTGATTTCCCCCCCGGTGGGGATCGTTCTGAATGACCACATCGCCGGGGATCCAGGACCCTTCTGGGAAGGTTGCCACCGCTTCCTGGACCGAGTAGATCATTGCGCCGAGATGGCCGGGCTGCATGGGGTAGTCGGCCTGGGCAATAATCCGGCACTGGGCGTCGAAGAGGGCGGTGGAGCAATCCTCCCGTTCCTTGATGTTGGGTGAGTAGCCCGTCTTACGCAGGGTCATGCCCATTTCCTCGGTGATGGCGATGAAGGCATTTCGCAGCACCTGGAGGGATATGGGGTCAATGCCAGGAGGGTCGCCGTGAGGGTTGGCCGGCTGGGCCACGTCATGGGTGGCGACCAGGTTTCCACTGGTGTCGGCCGTCAAGGAGAAGCCTGGAGGTACGAGGGTGGTCGAGACGGCCTCCTGTATGATGGCAGGGCCCGCGATTTCGGATCCGGGCACCAGGTCATCGCGAGAGAAGATCGGGGTGTCGACGTATCCTTCTCCCGGGAAATACACGGGACGTCGGCTCCTGGGCTGCACCTGGACGGGATCCGAAGCGCCTTCCATTCCGCCCAGCCTGGGCTTTTCCACCTCACTGAGGGCCGACAGGCGCAGGTTGACCAGTTGCACCGGTTCCTCGGGGGCAGAATGGCCGTAGGTTCGATGATGGGTCCGGTGAAATCGCCCTGCCACGGCTTCGGCCCCTGGCCACATCCGTGTGAAGACGTCTTGGCTGCAGGCGGGGCTGAAGCTGCCGAGAGGGATCTCCAGCTCGTAGGCCTGTCCCAGGTAACGGAGGTCCAGGGCAGCCTCGAAGGTGATGTCCTCGGATGAGAACCCTGCATGTTCCAGCTCATCGCTTCCCTGCCCGATCATATCCGAGAACAGGTCCTCGAGACGTGTTGGATCCGCCTCGTCGAGGGGGGTGATATCAGACCGGACGTAGTCGTGCCTGACATCGACGGTCAGAAGCCCCAGGGCCGACAGAACCCCGGGTCCGCCCGGTATCACGGCCCGGGGAATGTCCATCTCCTGAGCCAGCGTCAGTGCATACAGGGGGCCTGCACCGCCGAAGGCGACCAGGGTGAAATCCCTGGGGTCATGTCCTTTCTCGATGGAGATGACCCCGGCTGCCCGCCGGATCTCTGAGATCGCTATGTCGATGGCACCCTGTGCGGCCTCCTCGACGGCCATGCCCATGGGTGTCGCTATCTTCTCTTCAAAAACGCTCCGGGACCTGTCGAGGTCCAGGTCGATCTGTTCACCCAGCCTTGCCGACGGGTCGAGGTGGCCCAGGATGAGGTGAGCATCGGTCAGGGTGGGTTCGGTCCCTCCCCGGCCGTAGCCCACGGGGCCGGGGTCGGCCCCAGCACTGTCAGGGCCGATCTGCATCCCTCCAGCAGGATCGAGGCGGACGATGCTGCCCCCACCCCTGCCCACCGTGTTGATCTCGATCATTGGGGTCTTGACCGGGTAGCCGCCAACTCTCGCCTCCGAGGTGAAGGAGGGGTATCCGTTGACCACCAGGCTCAGGTCGGTGCTGGTGCCGCCGATGTCCAGCGTCAGGAGGTTGCCATGGCTCCCCTGTTCCTTATCTTCTACCAGGGACCGAGCTCCCTGGACGCCCCCCGCAGGCCCCGAGAGCAGGGTGTATACAGCGCGCTGCCCGGCGTCGCTCGCCGTGGTGATGCCTCCGTTTGACTGCATGATCTCCAGGGGCGCCTTCACCCCGAATTCTCGCAATCGCTGTTCCAGTCGGGCTAGATAGCGGTTCATGACCGGCTTGAGGTAGGCGCTGATCACCGTCGTGCTCGTGCGCTCGTACTCGCGAAACTCGGGAACGACCTCCGATGAGAGGGTCACCTCTGATTCCGGGTGATGACGTTCAAGGATCTCCCTGGTCCTCTGTTCGTGAGAGGGGTCCAGGTAAGCTCCGAGGAGTGATACGGCGATTGAGCGAATCCCCTGTTCTGCCAGGGCGGCGCCGGCCTCGATGACATCTTCCTCGCAGAGGGGTTCGATTTCCCCTCCGTTGTAGCTGATGCGCCCCCGGACGCCGAGCCGGTGATGCCTCGAGACCAGGGGAGGGGGACGCTTCAGGTTGAAGTCGTAGATGGGGAAAGCGCCCGGCAGGCTCGAGCGGTTCTGTCGACCGATCTCCAGGACGTCTTCAAAGCCCCGGTTGGTGATGAGCCCTGTCAGGGCGCCCTTGCGCTCCAGGAGGGCGTTGGTGGACACCGTCGTGCCCTGTACCAGGCGGGTGATGTCTCCGGGCGCGATTCCGAGGGTTTCATGGATCCGCACCAGCCCATCTATGACAGCCTGTCCCGGGTCGGCCGGTGTGCTCGGCACCTTGGTGAAGAACAGGTTCGGGCCAGCAACCACCGCGAAGTCCGTGAAGGTGCCGCCTATGTCTACTCCGATCATGATGCCTGGGGTTTTCCTGTCATCTGTCATGCGTTCGCCTCCGCGCTATGAAGCTGTTGCCGTGGTATAGCACTAATTCTGGAGAGGCCGTCGGGAATCCTCCAGCGATGGGGTTGATGCTGCTCCCCCTTCACAGCGATGGTCTTATGCA
>SKXF01000352.1 GCA_007128555.1 Clostridia bacterium
GATGAGCGCCACCGGTAGGTTGTCGCAAATGGATGTGGTCACCACGGCATGGGCCCGTGCCAGGTGCTGATGGTAGATGTCCTTCGATGGACACGCCACGAATCGGATTCCGCTGCTTTCGCCGATCTGGTGGAGTCGGTTCACCCAGGGGCAGCTGCCCGTGATTTTCCCGTTGAAGGGAGCGTATAGATGCCACACTTCGTAGCCCAGGGCGATGAGCTGCGTTGCCAGTTGGATTTCGATCAGGGGCAATCGTTCACAGGAGAGGCGCTGGTTGAACACAACGAGATTCCTCTGTTTCGGTAGATCCCTGTACGAACGATACACGTCGAAATCCACGGGGAATCCGGTTCGGGTGAAACGCTTGGCATGTTCAGGATAGCACCTGCTGGCATTTGCATAAGACCAGTCCGAACTCAGAAACAGTTTGTCGTAGTATCCCAATCGCTCGGATTCATTGAGATCGACGCCCTGCAGTGTTGCCGGTTCGAAGGGGAAACTGTTCAATCCATGTATGTGCCCGAACTTCTTCCCGGGTCGCAGCTCAACCAATTCGATGGCCGGATTTTGCGCCATAGAAAAGAGCCAGGTATCATCGTCGGAGCTGTCGATCTCCTGGATCGTCATCAGGGTTTCACGGATCGTGTCCGAGGCGTAGTCGGTGGTTATTCGAGTATACTCGACGTGATGTTTATCCATCTCCAGGCAGACGGAGCGATTGTAGTACTTGTGCCAGTGGCCCTCCCAATCGGGATAGGTCACAAAATATAGCATTGAGCGCCCTCCCGGAACCCTCGCTAGTACTCCATCTCATCAAGAAAACGCCGGACTACAACGTCCTTATCGTACCGATGAATAGGGTGCTCTCTCACAGGCCCCTCGGTTGCTACGGCCACGATCTCATCGATATCATAGGGGGAGTAAAGGTTGTCTTGATGAACGAACTCTGGAAAACACATGGAGTTCGGAGCGACGGGCCTGGCTCCGAAATATATGGCTTCGATCAATGACGACGGGAGCATGTCAGCAATGGATGTGGTGATCACGACAGATGCCCGTGCCAGGTTCTCGTGGTATTGCTCCTTGGTGGTATTGTACCTGAACTCGAGCCCTATGCGGTCGGCCACATCAAGGAGCGGACGCATGGATCTGCTCATTCCCGCCAGAACGGTCTCGTCGATACCGGACAGGTGCTGCACCGTCCATCCGGCGTCAATGAGACGTTGAACCACCTGGAGCTCAAGGATGTGCAGCTTCTCCAGGGCAAAACGTTGATTGAAGACGACGAGCCTGGGATCCTTGGGCACATCGCGGAACCCTGCGTAGACGGAGTAGTCGATGGGGAAACCGGTGACGGCGACCCGGTCTGCCAGGTGGGGGTAGGCTTTGCAGATGCATTCGCTGCACCAGTGGGAGTTGGCGAAGATCTTGTCGTACAGACTCAGACGTTTTGCCTCCTGGAGCCCGTGCTCCGCTTCCCAGAGGACAGCTGGCTCAAAGGGCATGGCAGTCAAACCCACGACCATGCCGATCTTGATGCCGGGCTTGTCGTGTATGAGCTCAATGATCGGGCTCTGGGCCCATCCGATGAACCATATATCATCAGGACGGCTGTCAATGCCAAGGTAGTAGTCGATTGGCGCGTTGTGGCTCTGCCAATCAAAGGGAGGCAGCTCCTGAAAGGTCACCTGGCGCTTTTTGAGGCCTTCTTTGACGGCCCGGGTGAAATTTCCTGTCCAGTTTCCCGTGGAATCGTTGTAGCCCATGAAATAGAGCATCAAGATACCCCCATGGTCTCAAGGTATGTGTCGACCACTTTTTCGGGCAAGAACTGTTCCCAGGTGACCTTGCAGCCCGGGGGATTGGCGACCCGCTCCATGATCGCGGCAATGTTATAGGGTGGATAGAGGTTGCCCGGTGGCAGGTATTCTGGGAAGGGTCCCCAGTCAGGGGCGATAGGGATCGCTCCCAGCGCTGCGGCTTCCAGGGTGCCCACCGACAGGGTATCTGCCACGGGAGTGGTGATCAGGAGCTGGGCGCGGGCTAAGTTCTCGTAGTACTCAGTTTTCGTGTCGTTGATGACGAACTCCAGGCCGCGCAGTTTCCCCTGGCGAAACAGCGCTCGAGATTCCCTTTCACCCTGGAGGTGATCAAAGGATTTTCTCGGGCATAGGTGAATCACGTGATATCCTTCTGAAATCAGCTTCTCAGCGAGGTGAACCTCAAGGATGTGCAGCTTATCCAGGGCGAAGCGCTGGTTGAACGCGATGAGGTTTCCTGTTTTTGGCACATGCAGGAAGTCGTGCAGTAACCCGGGATCGAAGGGGAATCCACTGGCCACGACGTCTGCCGACAGGCCGGGGTATCGCTTTACGACGAGACTCCTGGCCCAGTTTGTGTTCACGAAAACGGCATCATAGTGTGAGAAGGCCCTGGCCTCGTTGAGTGCGTACCCTTCGAGGACGGCTGGTTCGAACAAGGAGGCCTCCAGGCCGTGGGCGTGCGCATACTTCCTGCCGGGTTTGTGGGCGATGTATTCGATCTTGGGGTTGTGAGCGTAGGACAGAAGCCAGGTGTCATGGGGACGAGATCTGACCGTGCTGAGGGTCCGAGCGAGGGTGTAGGGTGAGCCATACAGGGCGATCTCCCGGTACGGGATGCGCCGTTTCTTGAACTCCGACCGCAGGGCGGCATTGTATGTGCCGAAGTAGTTGTTCTCGGTTTCGGGCTCTGTCAAGAAATAGAGCATTTCATGACTCCCCCCACGTGCGGAAGTGGCAGATAATCTCCCCCAACGCTTGATCCAGGGAGAACTGGGGCTCATATCCCAGGGTCCTCAGCCGGCTTATGTCGGGCATCCTGCGGAGTGTTTCCTCGAACTGTTCATCAAAGGCCTCGGTGTATTCAACGGTGTGTATGCAAGACGAGGAACCGGTGAGCTGGATGATGCGATCTGCGAGGGCCAAGATGGTCACTTCTTCTGTCCCGCCGATGTTGTATGCGGTTCCGGTCTGGCCTTTTCTTAGTACCAGCTCAAGTCCGTCAAGAGCATCTTCGATGTAGGCAAACGTCCGAGTCTGTCGTCCTGTGCCGTACACGATCAGGGGCTTCCCCCTGAGGGCCCTAGCAATGAAGGTGGGTACGACCATGCCCTGGGCACTGCGTTGATGTGGACCGATCACGTTGAAGAAACGACCGATCTTGACTTGAGTTCCGAACTCGCGGTGATAGGCTGTAGCCAGGTGTTCTTCAACCAGTTTCCCAGCAGAGTAGGTCCAGCTGGGTTTATCGCTGCTCCCCAGGAGGCAGTCGGCTTCTTCAGTTACTGGAACATCCCGTATTTTGCCATAGACGGCCGACGATGACGCGACGAAGACCTTCGTGTTCGTGTCTGTGGCTGCCTGCAGTACGTTCTCTGTACCCCGGAAGCTCACCCTGAGCGTCGCGAGGGTCCGGTTCATTGCCTGCCTGACGCCAACAACTGCGGCCAGGTGAATGATTCCATCGCAGTCGCGGGTGAGGTCAGAGACCAGGCCCGCGTCAAGTACGCTGCCCCTGATGATTCGGGCAGGTAGGATCGACCGATCATCGGCCTCGCCAGAAGAAAAATCGTCCAGGATCATGACGTCATGCCCGGCGTTCAGCAGCCGCTTCGTGAGGTGTATTCCAATGAACCCGGCTCCGCCCGTAATGAGATAACGCAGTGGAACTCCCCCTCTAGTTTTTCTTCATAGTATGAGTCTTCCATGAAGCGAGTGATGGCCTGACGATGCACACCCGCCGATCATCACAACTATTATGGTGAAGAAACTTGGACCTGGTTCAATGGAAGGAAGGTGTACATGCTGCAGCATAAACTCACCTCAAGGACAGCTCGCATTGGAGTTGTGGGACTCGGATACGTCGGGCTGCCCCTGGCTTTGCTGTGCAACCGCAGGGGTTATGCGGTGACAGGCATTGAGAAGAACGAGGAAAAGGTTGAACAGTTGCGCAGGGGCGAGTCTTATGTCGTCAACATCGCCGACTCAGATGTCCGGACGTTTATGAAGAAGCCAGGCAACACGGTTACTTCGAACCTGGGAGCGTGCAGGGAGTGTGATGTCGTCCTGGTCTGCACCCCGACGCCGTTGACAGACCGTGGACAGCCGGACTACTCCCATCTGTTTGGTGTGCTGGAAGGCATGAGCGAACGGATGCGGCGGCATCAACTGATTGTGATTGAAAGCACCGTTGGTCCCGGGACGACTGAGCTGGAGATTCTTCCCCGGCTGGAGGAGGGCCGTTCGCCTGTGGGCGAGGGTTTCTTCCTGGCCTACTCACCTGAGCGCGTCGATGCAGGAGATGCCCAGTTGAGTCTTGAGCATGTTCCGAAGCTGGTATCGGGTGTCACCGATGAGTGTTGTCGGTTGGCCAGGATCTTCTATGGCGGCCTGGGGATCTCCACGGTTGATACAAGTGCGCCGATTATTGCAGAGATGGCAAAACTGCTGGAAAATACCTATCGAGACGTCAATATTGCTCTGATCAATGAAACGGCCCGAATATGTGGTGCCAACGGGATCGATATCTGGGAGGTCATTTCCGCTGCTTCCACGAAAGGACATGGATTTCAACCCTTCTATCCGGGAGCTGGCGTGGGAGGGCACTGTATTCCCGTTGATAGTGTCTATTACTCAACCTGGGCCCGCAGCACCGGTCATGCGGCCAGCCTTGCTGATCTGTCCCGTCAGATCAATGCTTCCATGCCGGAGTACGCGGCAGATCGCATAGAACAGGTCTTGCATCGGAAAGGGATCGATCCACGGCGGGCAAGGATTCTTTTCCTGGGTGTCACGTACAAAAAGGACGTCAATGATGCTCGCCAGTCACCGGCAGCTTCGGTGATCAGGATCCTGAGACGAAGGGGTACCAGGGTCGACTTCCATGATCCCTTCGTTCATCGGCTGACGCTTCTGGGGCAGACCGTCGAACGTGTCCCAGTCGATGGGATTGCACGATCCGATTACGACTGCGTTGTCCTGGCCGTGGCCCACAGCTGTTATGAACTAGGGCAAATCGTGCGTCTGGGCACCCTGATGGTGGATTTCACAGGCAGTTTTGCGAGGCGATCGGGGAACGACAATGCCTTTGATCTGTTCGATGCGTCATCCACCTGGGGGGACCGACGCCGCTCAGTTGACCAGGCCTGCGCCCGTTCGGAATCTGTCGATTGCAATGAGAGTTGAGCCGCCGACAAGTTCCATTGGCCGACGACTCGCCGCGTAATGACCCCTTGTCGTTGTGCTGTATCGGTCGGCGTTCATCCGCTTCGCTTGAGTTTGCCTGTCCGCATCGCGTACCGCTCACCCAGGGAGAACACATAGAGCCCCAGCGGGACCAACAAGAGGCCGAACAATAGCAGGATCCCGATGTCTCCCCTGAGCTCTGCGAAGGGGGCGCCCATCAACAGTGCCTCCCGGGCCGCTCGCAGGGTGTAGGTGGCAGGCGACAGGGTCGATAGAGGTCGCAGCCAGCCAGGCAGTGCATCGATGCTGTAGTAGACCCCTGAGACGAGCAGGATCATCCCCTGTACAATGTGAGTTGCCTGCTCCCCACGTTCAGGTGACATGAGGGGCAGTACCGCCGCCATGAGGCCGAGACCTATGAAGGAGAAGCTGGCTGCCGTGAGTACGAGCAGGGCGCCTCCCAGGTTTGCCCCGGCCAGTTCGAGGGAGAAGAATATACTGGCAGCGACCATGATCACAACAGTTCGGACAAGACCGTAGGCCATGGCAAAGAGACAGACGCCCCCAAGGTAACTGACTCGCCGAACCGGGGCCATGAAGGTGTATTCGATGGTGCCTTCCCAGCGCTCCCAGGACACAGACTGGCTCACCTCGCTGAACAATATGGACAGAAATCCCCACAGGAGGGCACCCACTACCAGGTACAGGATGACCTCATCAGCTGAGGTTCCGAGGCTCCTGGCCGCCTGGTCAACTCCGATCAGACCGATGGTCAGCGTGTTGATCAGGGTGTAAAAGAGAAAGACAATTTCCCAGCTCAGGTAGCGGCGAATCAGGTTGAAGTTGCGCACCAGGATTCCCCAGGCGGCACCGAACTCCATGCTGGTGCTTCCATGTGGGGGACGATAGGGTTCAGCTGCTTTCTCTTCGTTCATCCTGACATTGCCTCCTCCCAATCCTCGCCTGTGACAGCGAAGAACACATCTTCCAGCGAGGCGCCCTCCGTGGTGGGGTTATGCGCCC
>SKXF01000035.1 GCA_007128555.1 Clostridia bacterium
ATTCCTTCGTCGTGGCCGTGTTCGCAGAAGAGGAGGGCTCGCGCTTTGGCCAGGTCATGGCTGGAAGCAGGGCCCTCACGGGCCTGCTGGACAGGCAGACCCTTTACGCCCTCACCGACGCGGACGGCACTCGATACGGGGAGGCCATGGAGAACGCAGACCTGAAGAATATAAACCGATGCCCCTCACCGGGCAACATTAAGTGCATGCTTGAAGCCCACATTGAACAGAGCGTCGTACTGGAACAACGGTCGAAGGTCGTGGGCATCGTCCAATCCATCGCCGGCATCCAGCAGGCTGCAGTGACCGTAGAGGGGAACGCGAATCACGCCGGCGCAACACCCATGGCCATGCGCTCCGATGCCCTGGCCGCGGCATCAGAGATGATCACTGCCATCGAGAACGTGGGCACCTGCGGCGCCGGCCCGTCCACGGTGGCCACCGTTGGCAGCATCGACTGCGAGCCCAACGTGAGCAACGTCATCCCGGGGCTGTGCCGCTTCAGCCTTGATGTAAGAGACAGCGACGCTGAGATTCTGACCCATGCGGTCTCGGAGATCCGATCCCTGTGTTCAGGCATTGGCGAGAGACGGGGTGTTGGGGTCACCTTCACTGAGAAGCCGCGCACCGAACCGGTGACCCTCTCCCGTCCCATCGGACAGATCTTCGAAGCGTCTGCCCGCAAGAGAAACCTGCCTTACATGTGGATGCCCAGCGGAGCCGTCCACGATGCGGCAGTCATGGCCCAGATCACGGAGGTCGGCATGCTGTTCGTCCCCAGTCACAACGGCAGAAGCCATGTCCCGGAGGAATTCACGGCTGCAGAGGACATTCTTGCCGGAGTGGACGTATTCTCTGATGCCGTGATCTCCCTTTGCGGTGGCTCCTGACCCGATGCCTGCAGAGGCCCAGGACACAGCAAACCAATGTGGCGAGGAGTGCAAGA
The DNA here is from genome assembly GCA_007128555.1 of Clostridia bacterium. The sequence goes on from SKXF01000035.1 coordinate 947, forward strand.
ATGCTTGACTACATCATAGCAAACGGACGTATCGTGGACGGTACCGGAAACAGGTGGTACAGGGCCGACCTTGGGATCCTCGGTGACAGGATCGCCGTCATCGGCAAAGGCCTTGAACGGGAGGCCCGGCGGACCATCAACGCATCCGGCATGGTCGTCTCTCCCGGGTTCATCGATATGCACAGCCACTCTGACCTGATGCTCCTGGTGGACAGTGACTGCAGCCAGAAGGTGTACCAGGGCGTTACAACGGAACTCGTCGGCCAGGATGGCATATCCATAGCCCCGGTTCGCGATGAGATGAAACCCAGCCTGCGTCGCCAGGTCGCTGGCCTGCTGGGCAATCCCGATGTGCCATGGGAATGGAACAGCCTCGGGGAATACCTCGAGTGTGTCGAGAGGAGACACACAAGCACGAATGTGATCACCCTCGCACCCTACGGGCAGATCCGGCAGAGCATCATGGGAGATGCCGACCGGGCACCTGACGCCGGGGAATTGGCCTCCATGAAGGCCCTGGCCGACCAATCGATCCGGGAAGGAGCCGTTGGGGTTTCCATCGGGTTGATCTACCCTCCCTGTGTCTACGCCACCGGGGAGGAGATCGCCGCCGTGCTGGAAGGAGTGGCCAGGACAGGCGCTTTCCTCGTCTCCCACATCAGAAACGAAAGCGACCACCTGCTGGATGCCATCGAGGAGGTCCTCACCATCAGCAGGAACGCGGGATCTGCCCTGCACATATCGCACCTCAAGGCCGCAGGGAAATCCAATTGGAGCAAGACGGAAGCCCTCCTGGAGAGACTGGACCAGGCGACTGCCGACGGCCAGGAGATCACCTTTGATCAGTACCCTTACGTCGCTGCAAGCACCATGTTCGGAGCCGTGTTCCCCCCCTGGTCCCATGCCGGCGGACCCGATGCGCTGCTGGCCCGACTTGAGGATCCCCAGACCCGGGAGAAGATCATGGCCGAGATGAACCACCCGGATCCCGCTCCATGGGAGAACTGGGTCCGCTCCTGCGGCTGGGACAACATCGTGGTGACCTCCGTCGCAAGTGAGGCCAACGAGGAGATCGAGGGAATGACGGTAGAGGAGATCGCGGAAAAGCGAAATGTCTCCCCCGCCGAAGCCGCCTGTGACCTGATGATCGAGGAGGACACCGCCGTATCCATGGTCATGTTCTGGGGTGAGGAAGAGGGCGTCCAGAAGGTCCTGCAGCACCCAGGGCACACCGTCGGCAGTGACGGCCTCCTCGGCGGGAAGCCCCATCCCCGTGTCTACGGAACCTTCCCCCGAGTACTGGGACACTATGTCCGCGACCGGGGCATCCTCACGCTGGAAGATGCGATCCGCAGGATGACTTCCTTCCCCGCTCAGCGGCTCGGCCTGCAAGACCGCGGCATTCTGAAGGCGGGGATGTGCGCTGACATCACCGTCTTCGACCCGAAGACAATCCGCGACCGGGCGACCTTCCTGGAACCCAGGCAGTATCCTGATGGCGTGAACTACGTACTCGCCAACGGGCAGATCATCATTGACCAGGGCCGACACACGGGCAACAGGCCGGGCAGGGTCCTGAGGAAGTAGCGTTGTGGCATGGGTTCGAGGGCGGTCCACGATCCCCGTGACCGCCCTTCCCGCAGATCAAGTCATGCGCAGGCCAGCCCTCCTTGCGCCGTCGCCCCCGGTCCAGGGGCCATCCTGGCCTGTGCGATCATGCATGTGAATGGCATCCGCCCGTCTGTACACGGGCACTTCCGAACCTGAAATCGCGTGAGGGCACCGGGCTACACGGTAGACGGACAGGATCCATCTCCTGTACCCATGGGGCACCTGCCACGGTTGACACCTGGAAGACCATCGAATACAGTCAACTCAGATTACTCTATATTCCATACCCCATGGGGGAGCTCGCGAGCGCGGGCTGAGAGCGCAGCGCTATGAAGCTGCCAAACCCCCTGAACCTGAGTGCGTCCCTTCGGACGACGCCACTGGGTAATTCCAGCGGAGGAAAATGGGAGTGAGGTCTGCCCCGGTTTCCTCCTGGAACCGGGGTTCTGCTTTGTGAGGAGGTGTAGATATGCAGACAAGGAGCTCGATCCGTGCTCTTGCGATCGGGGGAATGCTGGTGGCTCTTGGCACGCTGTCCGCACACATTATCTACTTCCCGGTGGGCGTTGCCAGGGCGTTTCCGGTCCAACACGCCATCAATGTCATTGCAGCCGTGCTGCTTGGTCCGGTGCCCACAGTCCTTGTGGCCGCCGCGATTGCCGTCCTCCGCAACCTGTTGGGTGTGGGCACCTTGCTGGCATTCCCCGGCGGCATGATCGGCGCCCTGGTCGCTGGCCTTGCCTACCGTGCCCACCGTCGCCCCTACGTGGCTGCGCTGGGAGAGGTCCTGGGCACAGGCCTGTTGGGAGCCATGGTCTCGTTCCCGGTGGCCCGGTTGCTGATGGGCAGCGAGGCGGGAGCGCTATTTTTCATCGTGCCGTTCACCGTCAGCTCCATCTCTGGGGCACTGCTGGCACTGGGAATGCTAAAGGTCTTACCCGTCTTTCAGTCCACAGTTGGGAGTGAACGAGAGTGAAGAAGGTCCTGATCATTGCCGGGTCTGATTCGGGTGCGGGCGCAGGGATCCAGGCCGACATCCGCACCGTGACCGCCTTTGGTGCCTACGCGACCACGGCTATCACTGCGGTCACGGCGCAAAATACCTCTGGGGTACGTGGCGTTGAGAACGTCTCACCCGACATGATCGGTATGCAAGTGGATGCGGTGCTTGAGGACATGGGTGCTGACGCCGTCAAGACGGGCATGCTGTCAACGGCGGCAGCGGTGAAGACGGTGGCGGCTGCCCTGGCGCGGCACGGAGCCCACCCCATTGTTGTCGATCCGGTGATGGTGTCGGAGTCAGGCCACAGCCTCCTGGACCCGGATGCCGTCGACGCACTCGTCGGCGACCTGTGCTCCCTGGCGGCTCTTGTGACGCCCAACCTGGCCGAGGCAGCCGTCCTGGTGGGACGACCCGTGGGGACGGTAGACGAGATGAAGCAGGCGGCGAGGGACATCCTTAATCTGGGTCCCGCAGCCGTGCTGGTCAAGGGGGGCCATCTGGAGGGTGATCCCGTGGACGTGCTCCTGGACGATGATGGGTACCTGACCCTGACCACCGACCGTGTCCCTGGCAACGGGAGTCACGGAACCGGATGCACCTTCGCTTCGGCCATCGCCTCGCTGCTGGCTCTGGGCTGGAGCCTGCGCGAGGCCGTGATCGAGGCCAAGGCGTTTCTCACCGATGCCATCCGCCAGGGATGGCGGGCCGGGGCGGGCGTGGGACAGCCCGACCAGCTGTACGGGTTCAAACCGACCAACAGGAGGGAGTCATCGATCCGTGTTGTGCGATCACTTTGAACATGCCCTCAATCGGCTCCGCCACCAACGACCCCTGGTTCACCATGTCACCAACCTGGTGACCATGGAGATACAGGCCAACGCCTGCCTCGCCCTGGGAGCCCGGCCGATGATGGCCCTGGACCCAGGGGAGGTTGAGGACGTGGTCTCCCTGGCATCGGCGCTTGTCGTTAACCTGGGCACGCCATCGGAGGAGAGGATCCGGGCGGCTGCCCTGGCCATGTCACGAGCGACGAGGCTGGGCAAGCCGGTGGTTCTGGATCCTGTGGGAGCGTCCATGACGCCGCTCAGATCCCGGGCGCTGTCGCAGGTCCTGGCCGAGGGAACACCTGCCGTTGTCAGGGGAAACGCCTCGGAGATCCTGGCACTGGCCGGGGGCAACCCACCGGTGGGCGTCGACGCTGTGGATGGGTTTGACAATGCGTGCCGCCTGGCCCCTCAGCTGGCCAGGCGAATGGGAGCAGTGATCGCTGTAACGGGTGCTCGCGACGCGATCACGGATGGTAGCCGGACGGCGTTCATCACTGGGGGTGTGGCCGCCATGGCGAGGATCACCGGTACAGGATGCGCGGCATCATCGGTCATCGGCTGCTTCCTTGCTGCCGGATCCGAGCCGTTGTCAGCTGCCGTATGGGGTCTGGCCGTGATGGGGGCAGCAGCTTCCGGAGGACCGGATGCCCCAGGATCGTTGAGGTCACACCTGATGGACAACCTATACCGCATGGATGCTGACCAGGTGCGCAGGAAAGTGGAGGTCGACCTATGAGAAACATGAGATCGTGGGGGCTGTACGCGATCGTGGGCCAGTGGGTCACAGGTCCAGGAGGCATGGATCGAGTTAGGCTTGTCTTGCAGGGTGGGGCCTCGACTGTGCAGCTCCGGGTCAAGGACATGAGCACCCGGGACATGGTGGCGCTGGCCATCGCCCTAGACAGGATCGTACGGCAGTACGATGCCAGGTTCATCGTCAACGACCGCCTCGACGTTGCTCTTGCCGCTGGTGCCGACGGCGTGCACCTGGGCGAAGCCGATCTGCCGGTGCACATGGCCAGGGCTGTAGGTGGGCCTGATCTGGTCATCGGTGCCTCGACGGGCAACCCCCGTGCAGCGCGGCACCTGCAAACAGAAGGGGCTGACTACCTGGGCGTTGGTCCCGTATTCCCCACGATCAGCAAACCCGACACCCGACCCGTCATTGGGATTCAGGGCCTGAAACGCGTGGTGGATGCAGCAGGAATTCCCGTGGTGGCAATTGGTGGGATCGATCAGGCAAACATCGAGGACGTCGTGCGGGCCGGCGCCGCGGGAGCGGCAGTTATCTCAGCGCTGTTTGACAACGCCGATCCCGGTAGAGCATCTGCGAGCCTGGCGCGACATTTCGGGCAGTAGCTGGGATGATACCCGTTTCCCACCTACATAGTAAACTCGACAGAGCGTGACCGAAGGGAGATCCAAGACATGTTGAGCGCAACCACCATCCTCGTGGCCACTGGGCTGACGGCAGCCCTCTTTGCTATTGTGGGGCTCAGCCTGGTAGGTACCCGGGGTGTAACTCTGGCCGAGTTTCTGACGGCTCGACGCAGCATGAGCTCCTGGGCTATGCCCGCCACGGTGAGTGCCTCCTTTTTTGGTATATGGATACTGTTCACTCCGGCGGAGGCCGGGGTTCTGGGAGGGCCTGCGGCCCTGGTCGGTTACGGCCTGGGAGCTTCGGTTCTTTACGCGGCCTTCTACGCTCTCGGTCCAAGACTTCGGGCTCTCCTTCCGGAGGGACGATCCCTGACGGACTTTGCCTGGAACCAGTACGGACGTTGGACCCACGCCTTTACCCTGCTGGCTTCAATCTTCTACATGTTCATCCAC
>SKXF01000039.1 GCA_007128555.1 Clostridia bacterium
GGGAAGCGCAGGGGAGAGGGTTTCCCCTCTCCCCGACGAGATCGATCTATGCCTCTTTCGCCATCTGCCCCAGGTGCCAGAACACCTCGGCACTGGCGTGAATCCCACGATGGAAGCAATCCACGGCGAGATTCTCGTTGGGCGAGTGATTGTTTTCATCTGCGTTGGCGTAGGGGGCTCCGATATGCGAGGTGCCCAGGATCCCGGGCCACACAGCATTGGGGAGGCTGCCGCCACCGGAGGCGTTGATGTGGGCCGGGGTTCCGTGGACCTCCTCCAGGGCCCGCGCCACGGCGGGAACAGCAGGATGATCCGGGGCGGTGCGGCTGGGCTCCATTGCGCCCATTCCACCGGCAATGACCCTGACGCGCGGATCCACGGCAGCTGCATGCCTCTTGACCTTCTCGACGATGTCCGCGGTGCGCTGGTCTGCCACCATGCGGACATCGATTCGGCACTCAGCTTTGGCCGGGATGATGGTCTTGCTGCCCGGGCCGACGTAGCCCGAACTGATCCCGCTGATGTTGAAGTAGGGCTTCAGCATGATCCGCTGGTAGTACTCCTGCTGGGAATGTTCCACCCGGGGGACCCCCATGGTATGGCCAAATTCGACCGGGTCGAAGGGCAGCCTGGCTACCAGCTCCCTCTCAACCTCGGTGATCGGACGGACGTCATCGTAGAAACCGTCAATCAATACGTTGCCCTCGGGGTCGACCATGGTGGCCAGGAGGTGGGTCAGCATCCAGACGGGATTGGGGACCACCCCACCCTTGTTGCCCGAGTGATTATCTCGGTCGGCGCCCTCGGCGATCATGGTTATGCCCACGACTCCCCGATTGCCCAGGGAGATCACCGGGTCTCCCGAGGGGTGCAGCCCCCCATCTGATATGTAGACCAGGTCGCAGGCCAGGCGATCCTTGTGCTCGCGCACGAAGTGGCCGAGGTTGGGCGAACCCGACTCCTCTTCGCCTTCAAAGACAAATTTCAGGTTGATCGGAACCCTGCCTGCGACCTCTTTCCAGGCGCTGGCCGCGAAGACGTGGGCGATCAGCTGTCCCTTGTTATCACCGGTCCCCCGACCGTAGAGTCGTCCATCGCGAAGGGTGGGCTCAAAGGGTGGACTGTCCCAGAGGTCAAGGGGCTCAGCCGGCTGCACATCGTAGTGGCCATAGCACAGCAAGGTGAAGGCATTGGGATCTTCGATCAACTCTCCGTACACAACGGGTTGTCCGGGTGTGGGAATCACTTCCGCATCGATGCCTCGCTTTCTCATCATATCTGCGAGGAGCTGGGCGCATTCCTTCACGCCCTCGTCGTGGGCGCTGATGCTGGGCTGGGCCACCAGGGTACAGAGATCCTGCAGGTGGGATTCGCTTCTTTCGTCGATGACTCGATGCACATTGGCGCGTATTTCAGATTGGGACATGGGCATCTTCCTTTCGGTATGTGGCGGATAGGGGCTTCCGAAGACCCCCCACCCAGAACCTTCCCTTCCCGGTCTGATATCCTGGTTCAGCGGGTAGCTGCCTCGGACCAGGTCCGGAGAAGTTCCAGTTCGCGCTTTGGATCCATTCCCGCCTTGTACGGAGGGCCGGGCTGCTCCTCCTGCACCCAACTGAGGGTATCCTCGATCGTATCGGCGAGGGGGCGACAGGTGAGCCCCGCATCCAGGGCCCGGCGGCAGCTGACCTCCATCAGGCCATCCATGGGGCCCGGGGTGGGCATCCACAGGGGCAGTTCCATCCAGGGGGTGACCCCCTGTTCGAGGAGGAAGGCCTCACTGACCGATGTGAAGTGGACGTCTCTTTCAGCTGCCGACCGACACGCCTCCAGCAGCTCGATCATGGTCAGGGGTTCCTCCGGGCCGGTGGCATTGTAGGTGCCGCTTCGGCCGGCCTCGACCATCTTGAGGGTCCACCCGGCCAGGTCCCTCACATCAATGAACTGGATCTTCCGATCCAGCGAGCCCGGCATCAGCACCTCCCCGCCCCTTGCGACGCGGCGGGGCCAGTACGTGAATCGATCCGTCGGGTCGTACCGGCCGACGATGAGTCCCGGACGGACAATCATTGCGTCGCCGGGAAAGGTATCCAGAACGGCATCCTCGCACAGGGCCTTGAGGGGACCGTAAGTGTGATTGTCGACCTCTTCCACCGTTTCATCCTCCAGTTTGCCCACCGGGGCATCCTCATCGATGCCCGCCCGGCTGAGATCATCGTACACGGAAATCGTTGAGATGAAGGTGTAGTGGTCGCAGGCATCCGCCGCCCATCGTGCCGATTCCCTCACCACCCGGGGGACGTACCCGCTGGTGTCGATGACGGCGTCCCAGCTGCGTCCGCGAAGGGACGTCAGCCCGTCATCCCGATCGCCCTTCAGGGTTTCGACCTCAGGATACAGCTCCGGGTTGCTCTGTCCGCGGTTGAATAGGGTCAGATCATGTCCCCTCTCCAGGGCCAGGTTGACGATGTGGCGTCCCAGGAAGACGGTGCCTCCCAGCAGCAGAATCTTCATCTTGGCAGCCTCCTCGTGTCATGTGATGGGTGCCGTCTCGCCAGGGGCAATGCTGGGAATGGGAAGCCGTAGATCACCTCGTGCAGCAAGACGGATCGTCTATTGTACTCATCGTAGCAGACCCCCTTTAAGATGTCGATTGACGGCTTTGTGTCCCTTTCCAGCTGCGGGGATGCTCAAACGAAACCTGGAGATGGAAGAGACCTTGACGGCACCATAAGGACATGTGATCATATAGATGTCCAATGCAGCTATGATCTGTTCCCTGGAGGTGAATGCGTTGAGCGGCAACAACAATGAAGAGGAAGGCCCGGGTTCTGGTGGCGCGTCCAGGAGAGGGTCAGGTCCCGGGGGCAAGGCGGGCCATGGAAAGGGCCGATCTTCTCCGATCCTCCCGATACTGATCCGGCTCGCCAGGTATCTGCAGCCCCACTGGCGGCCTGTCGCCGGGGTGTTGGTGACCGTATTGCTGTCGACGGCCCTGGGCCTGGTTCCTCCCTGGCTAATCCGCTATGGGATTGATGAGTTGATCCTGGGAGAACAGCCCGGGCTACTGTGGATTCTCGCGTTGGTCATGGTGAGCCTGTCCCTGCTTCAGGGGCTGGTCGATTTTGTGACCCGGTATGGGAGTGAGTACGTGGCCCAGAATGCCATCCACGACATTCGAACCCGCCTGTATACTCACCTGAATCGCCTGTCCTTTTCCTTCCATGATCGATCGCGCACCGGGGAGATTATGTCTCGGGTGACTGCGGATGCCGATGCCCTCCGCCAATTTCTATCCAATGCTTGCGTGTTCATCTCGGGAAACCTGCTGACCATCCTCGGAGTCCTGGTGGTCATGGTCACCTGGGAGATCCGGCTGGCGATCCTGTATCTGCTCATGATCCCTGCCATGGTGCATGCCATGAGTGCATACACCACCCGGGTCCGACCGATATTTGGGCGAGCGCGCAGGAAACTGGCAGACCTGACCCGCACGGTGCAGGAGGACCTGGTGGGAATCGAGGTTGTGAAGCTTTTCGGGCGCGAAGACATGGAGCGAGCCAGCTTCGAGCAGGCGAACCAGGAGTATGTCGAGGTCAATATCCTTGCTGCCCGGGTGTCGGCCAAGTGGATGCCCTACGTCAATTTCCTCCTGGGACTGGGAACCTCCCTGGTGATCTGGTACGGCGGTCGGCTGGTCATCGACGGGATCATATCCCTGGGAACCCTTGCAGGCTTCGTCGGGTACATTGCGCTCCTCATGCGTCCGATCCGCCAGACAGGCATGATGATCAACTTCGCTTCACAATCAGCAGCTGCAGCCGAGCGCATCTTTGACGTTCTGGACATCGAACCTGAGGTTCGTGATCGTCCCGGCGCCCGGGCTCTGCCGCCCGTTCAGGGCAGGATTGAGTACCGGGGGGTGACCTTCTCCTATGACGAGGGGAACCCGGTCCTGCAGGATGTGGACCTGGTGGCCGAACCGGGCGAGACCGTCGCCGTGGTCGGACCGACGGGATCTGGAAAGAGTACGCTGATTCACCTGTTGCCCCGCTTCTACGATCCCGATCGTGGCGTGATCGAAGTGGATGGGCACAACATCGCCGACGTGACGGTCGATAGTCTCAGGAGCCAGGTTGGCATCGCGCTACAGCACACCTTTCTCTTTGCCGCCTCGATTCGAGAGAACATCTCCTACGGCCGGCCGGACGCCTCCATGGACGATATCATGGGAGCTGCCAGGGTCGCCCAGATCCATGATTACATCCTCTCCCTACCCCTGGGCTACGAGACTCCGGTTGGGGAGCGGGGCGTGACCCTCTCAGGAGGACAGCGGCAGCGCCTGGCCATCGCCAGGGTTCTGCTCACGGATCCCGCGATCCTGATTCTCGATGAACCGACGTCGAGTGTGGACGCGGAGACCGAACAGAGGATGCAGCTGGCCCTGGCCGGAGTTATGACCGGACGGACCTCCCTGGTGATTGCCCACCGGCTGTGGACCATTCGGGAGGCGGACCGGATCCTCGTCATGGAGGGCGGGCGAATCGTCGAGAGCGGCACCCATGAAACGCTTCTCGCAGCTGGCGGTGTTTACAGCGAGGTCTATGGCGTCGCCGGCGGGCTACAGCAGGAAGGAGCAAGTTGATCATGCGCGGAGGCTTTGGCAGCAGGATGATGTCCGCAGACCAAGGAGACTATCGGCTGAGCGAGATCGATCGGCGCACCCTCAGGTTCTTCCTCAAGTACCTGCGCCCCCACGCCTGGACCCTGCTTGCGGCCCTTGGAGCGATGCTGGTCGTCACCCTGACCACGCTCGCCGGACCCTACCTGGTCAAGATTGCCATCGATGAGTACATCCTGGCCGGGGACCTCGCGGGACTGGGCCGGATCTTCGCCCTGATGGTGGCGACGTATGGCCTGTTCTGGCTTTCGTCTTACTGGCAGACCTACCTGTCCAGCTGGACCGGGCAGCGAATCGTCGGCTCGATCAGGCTGGACCTGTATGAGCATCTTCAGCAGCTCTCCATGGAGTTTTTCAACCGGAAGCAGACGGGAGATGTGATGTCACGCGTCACCCACGATGTGAACACGCTCTCGGAACTTGTGACCACGGGTGTGCTCCGGCTGCTCAACGACGTGCTGATCCTGGTTGGTATCGTGATCATACTCATCACGCTGGACCTTCAGCTGGCGCTGATCACCTTCCTGACCATTCCCTTGATCTACGTGGTCATCTCGCAGCTGGGAAAGCGGATGCGGCTGGCCTACCGGGATGTTCAGGAGCGCCTGGCCGAACTCAACGCTGACGTTGAGGAGAACCTGTCCGGGATTCGGGTGGTTCAGGCCCTCAATCGCGAGGCGATCAACACCGGCGAGTTTGATCGGCTCAGCTGGGCCAATCTGAAAGCCAACCTGAAAGCGGTGTCGGTTTTTGCACTGCTCTTTCCCACCATGACCTTTTCCCGGGTACTGGGTGAGGCCCTTGTCCTGTGGTATGGGGGTTGGGGCGTCTTCCATGGCGCTTTGAGCCTGGGGGTGCTGATGGCCTTTCTCGGCTACGTGCGCCAGTTCTTTGCTCCCCTCGCTGACCTCAGCCAGGTCTACAACACCATGCAGGTGGCAGGAGCGGGCCTGGATCGCATCTGGGAGTACATATCCATCGAGCCTACCATTACGGAGCCGGATCATCCCGTTCGGCCGGAGGAGGGTTTCAAAGGGAGCCTGAGTTTCCGGGACGTCCGTTTCGCCTATGCCGATGAGCAGGTGATACGCGATTTCAGCCTGGAGGTGACAGCGGGCGAGATTTTTGCCCTTGTCGGGCCGACCGGAGCTGGAAAGACCACGATTGCTAACCTGCTAGCAAGGCTCTATGATGTCTGTGATGGGAGCATTGCGATCGATGGGGTCGACCTGCGGCAGATGGCCTTTGAGGATCTCAGGTCCGTGGTCAGCGTGGTGCCCCAGAACGTGTTCCTGTTCGATGACTCGATTCGGGAAAACATCCGTTACGGCTCTCCCGGCGCGACGGATGCCGAGGTGGAGGACGCCGCTCGGCAGGTCGGTGCCCACGAATTCATCCGCACCCTTCCCCGGGGGTATGAAACCGAGGTGGGAGAGGGTGGGATGCGGTTGTCAGGGGGGCAGAGGCAGATGGTCTCCTTTGTGCGCGCCCTGCTGGCGGATCCGAAGGTTCTGATCCTGGA
>SKXF01000182.1 GCA_007128555.1 Clostridia bacterium
CCCTCTCCGCCAGCTCCATCAGCGTGTATACCCACTTGATGTCCGGTAGATCACGGGGAAGATCCCTCTCCTCCCACACGTCCAGGATCTCCCGGGCGATACTGCCAAACCGGGGCCCCACCTTGCGATCGCTATATATGGCGGAATAAAGTTGATGCTCCACCGTGTGGTGGACCCGCTCCCTCAGGTGCATCCGCAAAAAGGCCGGATCCATCTCCATCATCTGCTCTTTACTGAAGTTCCCTGCCATCTCATTCCTCCTCTGCTGGGCTAATCACGATCTCGCAGAAGTCGTCACCGTCCAGCACATTATGGGCATGGCTGCACTTCAGGGCGCCGCAGCTGTATCCGGCGATCTTGGACGGATCAACGAGGCAATACAGGCGGGCGATGGTGGTATCCTCGTCCAGTTCCATCCAGGTCCTGGCCAGGGGGCACAGGGTCAACCTGTCCTGCTCCTGTCCGTCAGGCAGCTGCACCGTCTCCGCCCTCCAGCCCCGCGAGGGAAGATCCGGCACGACGGAGAAATTCTCCTGCGTAGGGGGCAGCCCCTGTTCCTCCAGGGTTTCCCGCACAACGCGACCACAGTGTTCGCCATACTTCCAGACGGCCTCGCTGACCAGCTTCAGGCCCTCCTCCTCGCCCAGTCTCTCTACGATGGCCGAGGCCATGAAGTGGTAGAGCAGCGCTGTCCTTCTCGCCATGAGCCACACATCGTGTTCCCAATCATCGGTTGCTACCTCGCCAAACAGCTCCCGCCTCGGTTCCTTCTCCATGATCACACATCCTTTCTTGATCTCCCCGGTCCCATTCAAACTGCAGGATCACACATCAGGGCTTGATCGTGAGAGCGCCCTGGGGACACGCCTCCACGCACGCACCACAGCTGGTACACTTGAAGGCCACACCCACCGAGGGACGGATGAACACTGCCCTCCCCGGACAGGATGCGGCGCAATTCCCGCAACCGGTGCAGCGATCCTCGACGACGCTAAAGCGGCCCAAAGAGTCCATCTCAATAGCACCCTTGGGACACAGGTCCATGCAGACCCCGCACTCGTCACACCGGGTGATGCGATAAGTGCCCGGGGCATCGGCCCTCTCCAGAACCCGGAGGCGGGCCATATCCGGATTTTCCTCCCCGAAATGCTCGACAGCACAGGCCCTTTCGCAGGCCCCGCACCCAATGCATCGCTCGGCATTAACGGACAGCCCCATCATCATCTCCTCTTCCATCGGAAAGATCAGACACAACGGTGTCAACCAGGTTTCCATCCTCCCACCGATGCAAAGACTTCGTCGCCACGCGCCGAAAATCCCCCTCTGCACCTGCAGATGGGGGCGATATCCTGCACAGGAGAACCCAGGCGAGATCAAGGAGGAGTGGTCCCCTCCAATACGGGGACTGTTTGACCGATAAGAAGAATGAGGAGAGGTAACGGGTGCAAATCGAGGAGGAATCGAATTGCCCACAGCAAATCGAAGAGCGGCCTACCTGGCTGCCGCAGTTCTACTCATCTCCGTGTTGTTCATGCGATCTCATGCTGGAGCCCTTGAGACATCCCGGGACCAGGTTGAGCTGTGCAATGGAGCAGAGGCCACCGCCGAATGCCTGTTGTCGGACCTGGAACGCAAGATGCTGACCCTGGTCAACACAGCCCGTGAGGAACAGGATCTGCCCGTCCTCGCCATGTCGGCCGAGCTCACCTGGGTGGCAAGGGAACATGCCATGGAGATGATCGACCTCGGGTATTTCGGACACCGTTCCCCGACGACCGGATCTCCGAGAGATCGTGTCAGGCAGGCTGGGCTGTCCCCCGTGAAGATCGGGGAGAATCTGGCAGGACACACCAGCGGCCCTGATGCCCATGAAATGCTGATGAACAGTCCCCCGCATCGGGCGAACATCCTGGACGCCACGTATGAGATCGCTGGTATGGCGGTGGTGCAGGGGGGCCCCTACGGAATGATGATCGTGCAGGTCTTCGCTTCAGGGCTGGGCCGATCCACGCCACCCGAGGATCCGGCGGTAGACCCAGGGGGATGACCCCTCTACGAGGCACGGGCCCTGCTACGTCCATAACCCGGGGCATCCGGAATCGCGGAGGTGAAGGAAACTCACCACCCCTTTTTCTGGGCCCGCCGGGCGAAAACCACAAACAAGACGATCACAGAGACCTGGATCACAATCCCCGGCAGCATGGGGGCACTCCCATGGGGAAACCACGGTCGGTGAGAGGGGAAACGGGGCGTCATCAGGCCGAATACTGCGAGTACGACCTCGAGATCGGGTACGGTTGCCCAGAAGGCTCCCCACCACGCCAACCGGTCGGGACGGAACAGCAAGGCGACCACCAGGATCGCGCCCGCCAGGTCAGCTGCCCCATACAACCAGAAGGCAGGATAGTCCCAGTGGGGTATCCAGTCGAGGACCACGTGGCTGGCCACGGCTGCGCCGGCCAGGGCCCAGGGATTTCGTATGCGGGTGGAAAGAGCGGCTCCGCAGGCCGCATGAGCTGTCGCCCACATGTTCCTTCTCCTCACACGGTCAGCCGTCCAGGCCCTCCCAGTCGGAGCCCTCAACGAGCAACTCTGCGAATGCCGCGAGATATCGCTCGTCCTCCCAGTCAAACCTTGCCCTGATCGGGCTGTCCACGTCGAGAACACCCAGGAGCCGCTCACCCTCCAACATGGGTATCACGATCTCGGATTCAGATGCCACGTCACAGGTGATGTGACCCGGAAACTGGTGGACATCCTCCACCACCTGGCTCTCACGACGCTCCGCAGCGGTACCGCAGACTCCCTGCCCCATCTGAATCCGGGTGCAGGCTGGTTTTCCCCCAAAGGGCCCCAGAACCAGGTCTCCCTTTCTCACCAGGTAAAATCCGGCCCAATTGACCTGGTCCATCTGGTAATAGAGCAGTCCTACCGCGTTGGCGAGGTTGGCAAGCCAGTCTCTCTCCACCGACAGCAGACCCTTCATCTGGAGATTCAACTCGCGATAGAACTGGTCTTTACACTCCGTCTTGATCCTCTCATCTCGGTACATCCTGCTTCCTCCTCAAGGAGTTCCTAATGAAATCAAGGGAACATTGCCTGTCGTCGCCAGAAGCCGATGTCCTTGCTGTCTATCTGACCTGCTGAAACCTATCTCATCCAGTATATCCCGGGCATTGGAGAACAGCATAGCACGGATTCTCCCCTTTCTGCGAGCCCTTGATTCTCCTTATCGTGCACTGAGAAGGGAGGATCATCTCGATCTGTCCTAGAGGTATGAACCAATAGGCACACCTGGCATTGATGAACGTCTGCCCACCCTTCCCCCACACTGGTGTGAAATGCAGAGAACACGGCGAAGTCATAAAAGCGGAGGAGTTGACGAGCAAGGGGGCGAGATACATGGAAGGCTGGGGGCTGGTGAAAAGTGGATCCATACTCCATCGCCCCTGCACCGGGCGACCGCGGAAAACCGCGGTATCGATCAGAAATAGACCAAACCAACGGGCTGCCAGGGGCCCAGGAGACGGCCTTCCTCGTCATGAAGGCTGAGACCGGGCCCCTCCGCCCCCAGAAGTCTCCAGCCACAGACCCCTCGTTACATAAATCACATCTTCCCAGCCGTACCGTGTA
The DNA here is from genome assembly GCA_007128555.1 of Clostridia bacterium. The sequence continues at coordinate 3,634 of SKXF01000182.1, forward strand.
GGGGTATAATCGTATTGAGAATGAATATCAATTGCACTTCGTGAAGATGATAACAACTGCCCGGAAGGGGCTGTCGCTTTATGAACGGGAAAAGGAGTTGTTGTTCTGTGAACAGGAAAGTCCTCTTAATCCTGTCCGCTGGTTTGCTGGTGCTGCTTCTCGTGGGATGGGCCGTTACGGGTAGGAGCGAAAGTGCCCTGACCGTGTATTCGGGCAGGAATCAAAACCTGGTTGAGCCCATCCTGGAACGATTCCAGGAGGAGACGGGGATCAAGGTAGAGGTTCGCTACGGCAACACGGCCGAAATGGCCGCGACCCTGCTGGAGGAGGGTAAGAACAGCCCTGCCGACGTATTCTTTGCCCAGGATGCCGGCGCCCTGGGGGCCCTGGCACGGGAAAACATGCTGACGGTGCTACCCGAGGACATTATCAACCGGGTCGATCCACGGCTGAGATCACCCCAGGAGGAATGGGTTGGAATCAGCGGCAGGGCCAGGGTGGTAGCTTACAACACCGACCGGGTCCAGGAGAGCGAACTGCCCGACTCCATCCTTGGATTCACCGACCCCAAGTGGAAGGGCAGGATCGGATGGCCCCCCACCAATGCTTCGTTCCAGAGCTTCGTCACGGCACTGAGGGTTCAGCTCGGCGAGGACGCAGCCCGGTCCTGGCTCGAAGGCATTCTGGCCAACGAACCCCGGATCTACCCGAACAACACGTCTACGCTGGAGGCCGTGGGCAGGGGCGAGGTTGACGTCGGGTTCGTGAATCACTACTATCTCTTCCGCTTCAAGGCAGAGCAGGGAGAGGCATTCCGCGTTGAGAACTTCTACCCGAGGGGCGGCGACCCGGGGGCCCTGGTCAATATCGCTGGCGCGGGCATTCTTCGCACCTCGGACCGGCAGGACGAGGCGGAAAAACTCATTGCGTTCCTGCTCTCCGATGAAGGCCAGGAATGCTTCGCCTCTGAAACGTACGAGTACCCCCTCACCGACAGGGTTCAGGCTCATGAGACGCTTCTCCCTCTTTCGGAAATCAGCACCCCTGACATGGATCTGAGCGACCTTCACGACCTGCAGGGCACGCTGATCCTGCTGCAGGAGACGGGAGCGCTAGATTAGCCATGGGCATCCAGGGGAAGCCATCGTACCTGTATATCCTGTGGGCATCCGCCGTGCTGACGGCGGGCGCCCTGGGCCTGCCCCTGGTGTACCTGGCAATCCGCACTGTGGGCGCCGGACCCGGTGTCCTGGAGCTGATGTTCAACTCGCGCACCCTGAACCTTCTCCTCCGAACCCTGGGTCTCGTGGCGGCGGTGACCTCGGCCTCCCTGGCCCTGACCCTGCCGCTGGCCTGGCTGACGGCGTATTCTGACCTGCCCTTCAGGCGCACGTGGACCGTGCTGGCCGTGCTTCCTCTGGTCATACCCAGCTATGTCGGCGCCTTCACCTTCATATCGGCCTTCGGGCCGCGCGGGATGCTGCAGCAGCTCCTCGAGGGCCCCCTGGGCATTGAGAGGCTGCCCGACATATACGGTTTTCCCGGCGCGTTCCTCGTCCTTACGCTGTGTTCGTATCCGTATCTCTTCCTGACCGTCAGGGGAGCCCTCGTGTCCCTGGACCCTGCCCTGGAGGAGGCCTCCCGCAGCCTGGGACACTCGACGGCCTCCACACTGTGGAACATCACCCTGCCCCAACTGCGACCCGCCATGGCATCGGGAGGGTTACTGGTCGCCCTTTACACCCTCAGGGATTTCGGAGCCGTATCTATGCTACAGTACAACGTCTTTACCCGGGTTATCTATGTGCAGTACCAGACGGCCTTCGACCGCACGTATGCCGCCGCGTTGAGCCTGGTCCTGGTGGCGATTAGCATCATCATTCTCGTACTCGAGACCCGGACCCGGCAATCCGTCTACTACCGCAGTGACAGCGCCAGCTCCAGGCCCAGGGCAACCGTTCCGCTGGGGCCTTGGAAATGGCCCGCCCTCGTGTTCTGCGGGGGGCTGATGGCCCTCGCCCTGGGCGTCCCTGCGGCGACCATCAGCTACTGGCTGGTCCGGGGCTTCCGGGCCGGCGAGGCCCTGAACATGGCATGGCTGCCCGCCTGGAACTCCTTCCACGCGTCGGCCGCAGCTGCGATCGTGGCCGGCCTTGCGGCCCTGCCGGTGGCATACCTGGTGGTCCGGCGCCCGGGGCTTTTCAGTAAGGGTCTCGAACGCCTGACCTACATCGGATACGCCCTGCCCGGTGTGGCGGTCGGCCTGGCCCTGGTGTTCTTCGGGGCCAACTATGCCACCCGCCTGTACCAGACCCTCGGCATGCTCATCCTCGCATACATGATCCAGTTCATCCCGCAGGCCGTGGGCGCCATCCGCGCCCGCCTCTTGCAGATCAACCCCAGGTTTGAGGAGGCGGCCCGCACCCTGGGCCATGATGGGATGCAGGTCCTGGCGACCATCACCTGGCCCCTGGCCCGGCCCGGACTCATGGCAGGGGTGGCGCTGGTGTTTCTCACCGCCATGAAGGA
>SKXF01000269.1 GCA_007128555.1 Clostridia bacterium
CCCATGAGAATTCGGGAATATTTGCGTTCATCACGGTGCCAAGGCCGCCGAGGATACTATCAACGATTCCCTGTCGGTCGATGCCATACATCAGGGCCTGTCGGACCCGCACGTCATTCAGGATGGGGTCGGTTTGCTTGAGGCCGATGTAGGAGTAGCCATTCTGCTGCAGATTATGGAACTCCAGCCTATCCGCGTACTCTTCCATGATCCGTTCGACGTCGTCGGGCGGAATGGCTCCGAGCAAGTCGATATCTCCGGCCTCCAGGGCTGCCAGTATAACCTGCCCGTCCCCGTAGATCCTGATGTTGACCGTCTCAATATACGGACCATCGAGGAAGAAATCCGGGTTTCTCTGCAGTATCACGTACTGACCACTCCGCCACTCCTTGAACATGTAAGGGCCAGACCCCACGGGTTCCATATTTACATCGAGTTCCCGAAGCTCGGCAACGGGCGTATCAGAGTAGAGGTGGGCGGGCAAGATTCCCATGCCCAGGGTGCTGAGCAGTGGCGCATAGGCTGTGTGCAGGGAGAACCGCACGGTGAAATCGTCCTCCGCAACGACTTCCTGGACCGGCGCGTAGGAACTGCTGCGTACCCCGGTGTAGTCGGGATCGAGAATGGTCATGTAGGTGTAGACGACATCCTCGGCCGTGAGTTGTTCACCGTCGTGGAAATAGACATCGTCGCGCAGGTAGAAGGTCCACTCGAGACCGTCATCGGAGTACTCCCAGTCGTGGGCGACGTAGGGCTCCATTTGAAGGTTCTCATCGGCCCGAACCAGCCCGGCATAGACCCGGCTGTTGACAAAGGACGAGGGGGTATCGGTGGCGAGGATGGGGTTGAGGATCACGGGTTCTCCCGATATTCCGTAGACGAGTTCGCCTCCAACGGCGGGAACATCGCTCGGTTGATCCGGATCGGGATCGTCATTGGGTGGTTCTACAGCGCCTGCGCAACTGGCGATTGTGATTGCCATGGCCAGGAGCAGGGCCCAGATAGGAAGATGCTTGGATGTTTTCATGTTGAGTGTCCGCCTCCTAACAGGTATTTTTGTGGTATTGCTTCTTCGATTAGTTTAAGCCTGGCATTCGAGGTGACAGCAATGCCATGCTGATGCATTGAGAATGTCTCGCCCGGTTCATCGGCTATAAGTATGCATGGCGTTCAGGAAGGCGTCCATGAAGATTTGTGCCGTTGATGGTATACTTTAGACAATGAGACGCATCCGGAAATGGGGCTATTTATCCATCCCCGGAAGCACTGAGAATTTCTCACATGGAAGAGGGAGGTTATCCCATGGCAGATCGAGATGTTCTGAGCTTTATTGATGAGCAGCTGCAGCAATTGCACGACACCAATCTCTACAATGACATACGGGTTCTTGACGGAGAGCAGGGGGCCTGGGTCGTTATAGACGGTGAGAAGAAGCTGAACCTTTGCTCCAATAACTACCTGGGATTGGCGAGCGATGGTGACCTCAAGGAGGCGGCAATAGCCGCAATCAGGGAGTTTGGCGTCGGACCAGGCGCCGTCAGGACCATTGCTGGAACGATGAGTATACATGGGCAACTCGAGGAAGAGCTGGCTAGATTTAAGGGGCGAGAGGCTTCCGTCGTGGTGCAGTCTGGCTTTAATGCCAACCTGGCGGTGATACCCCTCCTTGTCACCAAGGGAGATATCATCTACAGCGACTCCCTGAATCATGCCAGCATTATCGATGGTTGCCGGCTCTCACGGGCGAAGATCCGGGTCTACCCCCATCTGGACATGCAGGCCCTGGAAGATCTCATGAAGGAAGATGTCGAACACGATGGAAACAAGCTGGTGGTGACCGATGGCGTCTTCAGCATGGATGGTGATCTGGCCAACCTACCGGCGGTTGCTGACCTGGCAGAGCAGTACGGCTGTATATCCATGGTAGATGATGCCCACGGAGAGGGTGTGCTCGGTTCCCACGGAGCCGGGATCGTGAATCATTTCGGTCTTGGCGAGCGGATCAACGTGGAAATGGGAACTCTGTCCAAGGCGATGGGTTGTGTCGGTGGTTTCGTGGCCGGCGATGCCCGGCTCATCGAGTATATCAAGCAGCGGGGACGCCCTTTCCTGTTCAGCTCTTCCCTGACGCCTCCGGAGGCGGGAGCTAACCTGGCTTCAATCAGGAAGCTGGCGGCGAGTGACGAACTCGTCGAGAATCTGTGGGATAATGCTCGCTACTTCCAGGGTGCCATGCGGGAGATCGGTTTCGACACGGGACACACCGAGACCCCGATTACTCCGGTGATGATTGGCGATGCCGGGGTCTCAGCAGAGTTCAGTCGGCGTCTGTTCGACAGGAATATCTTCGCGCAGAGCATCGGATTTCCCACGGTTCCGGCCGGCATGGCCAGGATTCGAGTGATGCTCTCTGCGGTACACAGCCGCGAGGATCTCGACTATGCCCTTCAGACCTTTGGTGATATAGGTAAGGAAATGGATCTCATCTGAGACCGTCATCCCCGGGTTCCCTTCCAAAGAGGGAACCCGGCTCTCCTGCACATTTCTCCACGACCCCTGTCGCAAAAAGGTTATGTGTCCTCGTCACATAGTGACACGTTTCTGATTGCGATTGCATTATACTGTACGTCCACGAATGAAATCGGGATACAGAGGGGGCGTCAGGGGCCATGATCAATAGGGGTGTACACAAGTACAGTGCGAAGGGAAGCGAAACGGCAGCTGATGGATGGAGGACGGTTTCTGACGGGCTGAGTGCGGCACTTCCGGTCGTTGCAGTTCGGGAATTCATTATCTATGGGGCCGTATTCTTGATGGGAGTTTTCGTTGGACGAGCCCAGATTCTCAATCTACTGGCTCCCTTCGGCATTCCCTATCTCCTGGCCTCGCTCAGGTGGAGGCGCCGCACGGCCTTATTTTCCCTGGTTGGCGTCACGGTGGGTCGGGGTTGGCTTCTGGGTTATGGTGCTGCTGTCCCCGAGGCCTTGATGTTGGCGGCTTTCTGGTTCAGTGCAGAGATGATCTTCGGAAGCGAGCGGGGTGAGGAGATGCCCCGGGGGCTTGTAGGTGTGGCCGTGGGAGCCTGCGCCCTTTTCAGGGGAGCTTCACGTCTGTGGATGGGAGCCACTCTTTATAACCTCTTCCTCTTACTCTTTGAATTGCTGATGGTGGCGTCCTCGGCCGCAGTTTTTCACCGGGCCCTCCCGCTGGTTCTCTCTGCTGAGAAGCGCATTGAGAAGATGAACTTTGGCTCCGTCCTGGCCGTGGGGATTTTCGGTGGTGTCTTGCTTCTTGGGACTGCTGGGTTATGGATCGGCGACCTCCGAGTGATCTGGGTGGCCGCAATCCTGGTCGTCATGTCCTTTGCCGGCAGGGGCCTCACAGGAGGGATTGCTGCGGGGATGGCCGTTGGATTGATCCTCGGCTTTGCCCTCCATCTTGATCTTTCCCTTTCCCTTGCGCTGATCTTTGCCGGGGCTGCGGCGGGGGCTGCGGCCAGGTGGGGAAGGGCCGGGGTAGTGGGCGGGTTCATCGGCTGTGTGCTGTTCGTATCATGGCTCTGGAGTGCGGGATCCGTTCCCTCACCGTGGGAGATGCTGGTCGCCGTGGGGCTGTACCTGCTGAGCCCACTGGGCTTCCAGTATGGGGCTCGTCGCGAGGTGGCGGCGACCCAGGCTGGGCGACCCTGGTTTGCCGATGACGCGGAGACATCAACGACTCGTTTCTCCGATTCTGCAGGAGCCAGCGTCGCGCAGGAATCGGTTTCGTCCCTGCTTGCCAGTGTTCGGACCCGCGGTCGGTCACGAAGTGGCAAAGAGATGTCGACACGCATGCGTTCTTTCGCCAGGGTGTTCAGGCGACTCGCCGATTCCTTTGCAGAAGTGTCTGATTCCTCTGACTCCGAGGAACGGTCCACCGCCCAGGACCGGGAGGCAGGGGTTATCGAATGGGTGGGAGTGCAGGTGTGCAGGGAGTGCGATCGTTACTCCGAGTGTTGGCAGGAGCGGTTCATGACCACGTATCATACTCTGTCCGGGGTTCTTGCTACCTTTGAGATCGACGATCAACCGAGCATTGATGCCCGGATCAGGGAGCTGCAACATCATTGCAGGTCCAACTTCCGCCCTGTATTGGAGACCATGCAGTCCAGCTGGAATTTGCAGCACATGGAGATGAATTGGTCCTCGCAGTTTGCCGAAACCCGCGACCTGGCTGCTTCTCAGTTCAGGGGGATTGCGGATATGATGGATGACTTCGCCCGGGGTGTGGCGTCTGGTCTCGGACCCAGGCCGTCTTCGAGAAGGTGCCGATTGCGTTACGATGCTGGAGTTGCAGCGATCGCCCAGGGCGGGCAGCAGCCAAGTGGGGACAGTCACCTGGTTCGAAAACTGCGTGCCCGGGATCTGGTGGTTTTGCTGAGCGACGGAATGGGCGCAGGGGATCGCGCCAGGCAGGAGAGCAGCGCGGCGGTTTCACTTCTGGAGGAACTGCTGGAGCTCGGCCTGGACAGGGATTCCGCGCTGCGTACCGTCAACTCGGTCCTGGTGCTGCGCTCTACAGAGGAGGTCTTTGCCACGGTGGACATGCTGTCTGTTGACCTGGTGACAGGTCGAGCGGAGTTCACCAAGATCGGCGCAGCGCCGACTTTCATCATGCGAGGCAGGGAGGTCTTCTGCATACCGTCGCAGGTAATTCCGATCGGGATCCTGAACGAGGTGGCACCGAAATCCACCCAGCGGGCAGTTGAGCCGGGCGACACCGTGGTGATGATGACCGACGGGGTCATGGAGGCCCTGGGGCATCTGACTGAGAGTCAGAAGAGAAACTGGGTTACGCGCTTTCTTCAATCCAGCTGCCACAATTGCGCAGAGGAGCTGGCCAGTGCCCTGGTGGCCCAGGCTGCTTCACTCAGCGGCGAGGGCCCGCTTGATGACATCAGCGTGGTGGTGATAGAGTTCTCCGAACGCTGAGAGAGTTTCGAGTCCACACGAGTGTATCGCAAGGCAGTCATGGCGGTCTATGACGGTCTCTGTCTCGGTCCCCCGCAGACAGCATTTCCATCGCGTTTGATTATGTTGAGGGGCCCTCGAAAGGGACCGTCAATGAAGTGCGACTTAGCGAGTTGCCGTGTGAAGCGTTTCCGTCCGATTCTTAGCCCTTGGGACAGGCGTGAGACGCGAGGGACTCTATTGCTTCAACAGGGTTGGCGCTAACATGATTGTTATCTCAGAACAAACTACTGATGTATATACAGAGGGGCTTCGGGGTGTCTGATCCTCTGAGCTCTCTTGCCTGACTCGAACCTCTTCAATGATCAGTGAGATGGAACACAGATCATGTCACCAGGACACATCTTGTCAGGGTGGTAGATGTGGGGATTTGCATGCATCATCTCTACACATTTCGAGGTCTTGCGTAGTGGCTGCTGACCAAGAGCAGAATCGAAGATGAAGGGTCTGATTCCCCCTGCTTCCCGCTCATCTTCAAGGGGTCGGCAGCAATCAGCAATCAGACCCCGGTGATTTCTCACGCTTGCTGATCCATAAATCTAGCCCGGTACTCTATTCTATGGCTACGCAGAACTCCTCCCCGGAGAATCATGGTATCTGTGAGACCGTGGATCCGCCACGAAAGATGGACCAAAAAAGAGATGGATACATTTATCGATCGGCGGCCAAACCTTTAAGCTGGTCACTCACCTCCAGGTTATTCCCTCACACTAACTCCACAGGCAAAAGAAGTACCCCTGATTCTCACAGCAATCGCCTTCTCCCAGGCCCTGGATCCGAATTGTAGCTCATCGATTTATGCACAACACACCGACGAACAATGGTCCACAATACCAGATGGTTTTGCTGGCATGGGATTGTGCCAGTAGAAATCTGCCGAGACCTGCTCGATGATGTGCTCCTTTGCAGCGGTTAACATCGCCTCCCTGGTGGGAGTGTCACTGAGTCGTAGGTTCGGATATGCTATAATTTGGGCAGAGGTTTCTGAAAGGGGAATGATTCTTGAGCGGTAAGGCCCTTGTGGACAGGGTGAGACAGTTCCTACATGAGGAGTGCCTGGTACCAGGCGGTGCTCATCTCGTGGTTGGCATCTCGGGAGGTCCCGACTCCGTTGCCCTGGCACACATGC
>SKXF01000172.1 GCA_007128555.1 Clostridia bacterium
ACGGTGATGGTGGTAAGGTTGAAACCGCTGATCGGGTTGTGGATATTGAACACAGAACCGGCTACCCATCCGCCTATTAGCGCACCGATTGCCCCGATTACAATGTTACCAAGCAGCCCTGAGCCTCTCCCTTTTATCGTCATACCTGCCAGCCAACCAACCACCGCGCCGATAACTAACAAGGTTAGCAGTCCCATTCCAGTCACCCCTTCACATGTTGTGCTGGTGAAAGCTGAAGCAAAGACAAGATAAGCGCCGAAATTAAGGAAAGATAGAGACATGGTTAGATCGTTACGTGGAGAACCTCTTGTCCTTCTGCTTTATTATCAAGCACGATGTGCTTACAAATCTATTAGCAATCAATGGATGCTCTGATGTTTACAGCCGAAGCCGGTTCTGCAAGCTGGTCAGGGAGTGGCCCGGATCGACGCCCACATTCGAGCCTACGAGTTCTTTGGTGGTGAGGTATCGACGGCGCTGATGGCCTGGCTGTTGTGCACCCGGTACTCGACCATGTGGTGGGTCGACAGGCGGCTCGCTGGCCGATCCTATGAACCGTGGGTCGTGTTTGCAGGTCGTCACTACCGGCGGGTATATCTGGATGCCCTGTCTCAAGAGACCTGCCAGCCGCGGGCGACAAGGTCAACTTCATGGTGTAGGACGGGTGGATCAGCGGAGTTCTCGAGGAAACGAGGGAGAAAATCCAGGTCTTCGAGCACATCAGGCCGACGTTGACGAGGGTGGCCTTCACACCCCAGACCTATTCGCCCGTGACGTATCAGACTTGGGACGGCGGAACGGTTTCTGGCACAACCGATGGTGTGTGGCCTTCAAAAGCACTGATGAGCAGATCATAGGAAACGCACCCGGCTGGAATTCATCGCGGCTCCTGATCCCGGCCTACGGCAAATGCGGCCGGACACCCTCTCCGGGCGGCGGCCTCCGGGAAGGGTTCCGGATCGCTGCCCTGCCGGCTGGATGAGGTACAAGTTCCGGGCGGGCAACACCATGTTCAAAATTGCCCTGCGCCTCGATGTGAGTCTTGACAGGCTAACCAGGGCCAACTCGCACATTGCCAATCCCGCCGTCATGTTCGTCGGCGCTGGAGAGGCTCCTGCATGCGGTGCTGTTGCCGCGGACAGCCAATGCTGTTGCCAAACAAGCCGTCACTTTCGCCCTCCCGTGACGTCACAGTGCCCGCAACATTCATGGTCGGCCCAACATCGACGACGAACCCGGAAACCTCGCAGGTCATCCCTTCGAGGGACTATTCAAAGATCACAAACTTCAAGTCCTGTTCCTTCAGGTAGTGGATGATCGTCACAAGGGCTTCAACCGTGTGCCGAGTCTCATGCAGTAAGAAGATGCCGCCGGGTGGGTCTGCTTCAACGACATAATCAACGATATCCTGGGCCCCGACAGCTCTCCAGTCCTCTGGGTCCCGGTCCCACAGCACGGTCTTCATGTCCTCGTTCGCCAAAAACGCCTTTAGTTCGTTGTTAAGTAGGCCGAAGGGAGGGCGAAAGAGCATCACCGGGCTGTTCGTCATGGATGACAGGAGATTACTGGTTTCCACGATCTCGGTTCGAAAACAGGGATCACCCCGGACCAGGCTTCTATGACTCCATGAATGGTTTCCCAGCGCCATGCCACGGCTATGGGCATATTCGACGGCCCCTGGATACGCGAGGAGGTGCTCACCAATGAAGAAGAAGGTCGCCGCAACGCCCTGTTCCTCCAGGATGTCGACGATCGCCCGTGTATGTACCGATGGACCATCATCAAACGTAAGAGCAACGTACCCTCGCGGAACGGTACCAACGACGTCACCTGGTTGCAAGAGCAATGAGCGAACGTCGGGGTCTTCATTCCCGGGGTCCTCCTCGCCCCCACGCTCTTCGTTACCGGGGTTCTCAGCCACGCGTTCTTCATTCCCGGGATTTTCAGCCACGCGTTCTGCATTCCCGGGGTTTTCGTCTGAATACCTTGCCTGTGGTGCTATGGCAACCTCATACAGGTCCAGGGAAACTGGACGTGACTCACGGATGTCGTATTCACCGGTACCGGGATATCCGTTTGCCTCGATGGCCTCCGGGGGTTTCATCCTCACCGACAACACGCTTACGATCAGGATGCACAGTAAGATCGCCTGTCCAATCCTCAAGGCTCGGTGACCTGTAGGTTCCCGGATAGGGACTTCCTCACTTGCACACGGCGTTCCCTCGAGTTGTCGCAGGTCCCGGACACTGCGCAGGTCATCAACGGTCTGCTTGTACGCTGCAGTACAGGCAAAGGGAATGCTCTGGCGGGAGACGGAATTGACCCTGGTGATCGAACTGATGTTGCACTCCCCAAAGGGATCCCACGTACACTGCAGGGATAATCGATGCCGATCACCTGTCGTTGCGTTGGCCAGGACGTCATTGATGGAAGAATGGGTTTGCTCGTCAATCCTCACCCGTACGTGCCTGCTATGTAGACCTAGAGAAGCCCTGACGAGCATGTAGAATTCCACACCCGCTTCGAGTCCTTCCAGCTCAAATGCCGGATTGCCAGGTGTCATAGGATGGATCCTCCTAGCCGGCGTTGCCCGACTCCTTGCTTTGCCGCCTCGCTGACGACCAGACCATTCAAACACGATGGCAGCTGTCCGAGGAGATCTCGAATAAATACTCATGAGGTGCCGATTCTCATCTTTCCCACGATCATTTGCTCAGGCTGGGCTGGCATTTTCACCTTCAAGGCCATGGATCGTCGGTTCCCCAGCCCTGATTGGCTGGGCGACCCTTTCATTGTCCTGCTGCGCCTGCTCCTACGCTTCCTGGGTCGTGTTCTGCTCTCTGCAATGCTGTGCTTCAACGCGTCGGGGTCTTCTGCGGTAGGGAGGTATCTCGAAGCTCGGAGCGGCTATCGTTTTCTAGCATCGAAGACCTTCCATCGTTGTCCGGCCAACATACCATTGACCAACGGTCATTGCGGTTGACGGGCAGTCTGATCCAACTCGACGCACGCAATCTGGCGCGATTCCCCCTCCTCAAATCATGAACGGACCTATACCACGAAGGACAAACTACCATGGGAAGGGCATCAGATAGAATGCATCGTGATCCAGCTAGGACCATAAGAGCCTTCCTTCTCCTATATGCATCTCGACACCCCGGAATGCGGCGGGTTCATCCAAGCACCTTTATGAACAAGCAAATCTTCCCCACCGCACTTCAACAGGGATGAGCCCGTCAGTGAAATGCAAGATGATCACTGGCCTGGTGAGTGTAACGAGACATAGTGGTAGGGGGCGGAGGACCTAGTTCGGGAACAAGATCGAAGATGGGAACCCGGGACGGGCTTCAGTGCGCCGATGCGGTTGGGTGTGATCATCACTATCAACGAACAAGGCTCGGACGATCAGATCATCGCCCAGGGAAGCGTAGCTGAGGACAGCATCACTGCCCTGTCTACGCCATGGACGATCCACCTTTCAAACAGGTATCCGCGAGCCGGCCATGCAATGAAGGCCTCACCGTTCACCGTGACGGACACCGCGTTCTCGGTGTCTCCGGGGCCCTCCACAGAAGGACATCGAAGTGCCCAACGTCCGTCGCCACCGCCATGACGGTGTCTTGCAGCATGTGAAGATATACTCCTGGTTGTCGCCACGGGCAGAGCAAGCTCTCCATTCCGCAGCCAAATCCCCAACACGGGCACGCCGAGCCATGGCATCCGGTTCTCTCCGGAAAAGCGGCTGGCCCCGGAACGCACGTCCCGGGGCCAGCAGAACCATCGTCTTCTCGTTGGCTACCGCTGCGCCAGGTAGCGGCTGAGAAACGCCGCGGCCTCGGCCCGGGTCGTCGGCCTGTGAGGCACGAACAAGTTGCCCGGCAGGCCCCGGACGATGTCCAGCGCGCTCAATACGGCCACGTGTCCGGCTGCCCAGCTGGGAATCTCGCTCGCATCGGCGTAGGACGGAGTACCCGTGGGCACCAGTCCCAAAGCCCTCGACAGCATGACCGCGACCTGCGCCCTGCTCACATGATCCAGGGGCCGGAAGGTGTCGTCGTCGAAACCCATGATCAGACCGCCAGCGGCGGCCGCCTCCACGTAGGGTCTCGCCCATTCCGAGATTTCCTCGGCGTCATTGAACAAGAGGGCGATCCGTCTCGGGACCGTGTCAACCGGTATTCCTGCAGCATCCACCAGCATCCGGGCGAACTGCTCCCGGGTCACCAGCTCTTCGGGCCGGAAGGTGCGATCGGGATGGCCGCTGATGGCGCCCACAGCCGTCAGCTTCAGGATGTCGGCCTCTGCCCAGTGCCGTCGAATATCGATCAATCTACCCGGCACCTGGAACGTGGCGAAGTAACTGAGGTGGTCGATGGTCGTCGTCACCGAACCCGTCGCCGGATCGACGTCCGTCGGAAGGGGTACCCAGATCCCCAGGTCCTCGTCGTATACGTGGACCAGCAGGTCATCGGGATCATCCACGTCATCGGGTGGGTAGAAGAAGGTCAGGGCCAACGCCTTGTTCAGTTCCCTGATCCGCTGTCCATCCTCACCGATCGCAAGGATCTCGTAGACCAGGCCGCCAACGGCAATCCGCAGACCGACCATGTCCTGTACCCCGGGATCATCGGCAGAACGAGCCGTGACCTCGATCCGAACCGGGTCGTCCGTCGATCCCGGCGGTATAACGATCTCCACCAGCCCGGGGATCTCAACGATCCCACCATCGATCGGGTCAACGGTCGCTGAGACGAAGGGCAGCATAACCGGGGCTTCGACGAACACCGCCGTGATCGTCGTATCGCTGTCCACGGTGACATGGATGGTCTCCGCGGTCACACCGGTCGGCTGTCCATCCACCTGCCATGTGCTGAACACCCAGCCGCCCGCGGGCACCGCCTCGACGGTGACCTTAGCACCGGCACTGTACTCGTGTGCACCCGGTGCCGGGTTCGTCGATCCCCCGCCCTCTACCTCTACCGTGAGGTCGTATGCCATAACCGGCTGCGACGGCTGTGACGGTTGCTGCACGTCCGTCACCGTTGATTCAAAGGTGGCCGTCACGCCGATATCCGTGGCAGGCATGACCAGGGTTGCGGGTGTGACCCACGAGTAGATCTGCTCAACACCGTCGATGATGACCGTCCAGTACATGAACCTGTAGTTACTCGACGGCGTCGCAGTCAGGGTGACCTCCTCGCCCTCGACCGCCCGGTCTGTGCTGGCCATGATGTTGCCTCCAGGCGCTCCCAGGAGCGAGACATGGTAGAACCTCGTTGCCTCCGCCGTGACGACCAGGTCGGCCGTGACAGCGTCCACGACACAGACCCAGCTGCCGTCCGGTCGTTTCTCGATGCTGTCGAACCCACCCAGAGCCTCGGGACCATGGTGCCCCGTCACGCTGACAGAGGCGACTCGGAAACCCTCATCCGGCGTCACCGTGAAAACGGCCTCTGAGCCGTGGTACACCGTATCAGGGTCAAACATCTGGTCATACACTGGGACCGTGGTGGTGTTGTGGTCGATGATCTCCACGCGTCGCTTGGTCGTCTCATCTGCGAAGTGAACTTCCACATGGGTCGGCCCAGACAGGGCAGGGATGACGTAGATCGTATCGACGGTGGTGATCACCTGGCCGTTGTGCACCCAGTGCCCTACCATGTAGCCGGGATCGGGAGCCGCGGTAAATTCCAGCCGGGTGCCGTTGCCGATGATTCTTTCCGAGGTGCTTTCGAAGGGCACCCCATCCGTTGTGGCCGAAAGCGTTCCCGGTCCATCAGCCCAATACGTTACCAGGGTATAGGTCTGCGGTACGAAGGACACGTCGACGGTCAACGGCTCCCCGATGTCCTCGAAGACCCGGATTCTCTCCCGCGTGTCCTCGAAAACACCGTTGATCCTCCAGCTCCCCACCATGAAGTCGGGCTCCGGTACCGCAGTCAGGATCACCGTGTCCCCCTCGAACGCTTCCATGTCGTCGCCGGAGGCAATGACCACTGGATCGTCCTCGTTGAGCGTGCAGGTGACCATCCCGCGGTCCGTGTGGGTCACGGTGACGGA
>SKXF01000360.1 GCA_007128555.1 Clostridia bacterium
GTTCCCTGAGTCTCAGGGCTTCGATGGTGCGTTCGGATCGACTGCCGACCACAGCTGAATCCCCGACGACCATCGCCGCGGGGGAATGCCCTCGAAGGGCCCGGGTCACCGCCACAATCATGTCGGCACGCGTCATGGAAACTGCGGATCCGCCGCCAAGGTTTGGTTTGACCAGCACCCGCCTCGCCCGGGCCAGCCGCTGGAGGAATCCTGGCATCGCCAGGAGCATCTCCTCGACGAACTCGACGAGGGAGTCAGGGTCGCCGGCACCATTGGGCAGCCTGGCAATGTGGGCGTCTCCTTTCATCGTTGACCATTCCCTTCTCCATGGGTCCGTTCATCCGGTGCCTCATCGGCCTGGGCTGCTTCCCCGGTACGGGGATTGGCCGGTGCCGGAGGGAGGCAGGAAATCGGATCCCGCGGTCATAACTTCATGAAGATCTGACTATGGGTCAATGTTCGGGACGAAATAGCGAGATCCTCCCCGGATCATCGCCTGGTCGGCATATGCATTCCCTGGGGAAATAGAGGAGCACCTTCCCATGAGAGATCTCCCGGCATCGGGACGATTTCCATCGGTCATCGGGGCGTGATCCGATGGGGATCCGAATGGAACAGGATTACACCGCCGCATAACGAACCTTATCGGGAGAAGCTCCACGTCCATTCCATGTAAGAGAGAGGTGGACCGATGACGGTTCTCGGGACGGCAGCAGCGTCAGCGGACAGGACCATTGAGCTACTCGAAGGCCTGGTCAACCTGGATTCGGCAAGTGATCATGCAGAGGGGGTCAACAGGGTAGGGGGGGTCCTCGCTGACAGGTTACGTTCCCTGGGGTTCGCGGTAGAGATGGTCCCGGCACCACCACCCTACGGGAAGCACGTCGTTGGACGACTGGGGCCCGGGCCGTATGAGGCACTGATCGTAGGGCATATGGATACGGCGCTTCCGAGGGGAACCGCCAATAAGCGGCCCTTCTCCTGGGAAGGGGAGCGGATGTTCGGGGTGGGGGTCCATGATATGAAGGGTGGCATCGCCTGCAGCATCGTGGCTCTCGAGGCCCTGCTGGGTGTTCATCCCGATGTCGGTGGGATCGCGGTCCTGTTCAACAGCGACGAGGAACCCGGCTCGCCCCATTCGCGCCAGGTGCTCCGCGACCTGGCCGGGGAAACGAAACGGGCCCTGATCCTTGAACCCGGGTCCGAACGGGCGCAGGTAACCACCGGGAGGAAGGGAGTTGGGATCTTTCACTTCCGGGTGACGGGGATCGCATCCCATGCGGGCAGCGAACCGGAGCGGGGTGCCAGCGCCGTCCATGATCTGAACCACAAGGCTCTCTGCTGCCTCGGTCTTGCCAACCCGGCCCTGGGTACCACGGTGAACATAGGCGCCATTCGGGGAGGCACCTATCCCTATGTCGTGGCCGAGCGGGCAGAGATGGACCTGGATGTCCGGGTCTGGAGCTCCGAGGAGGCCCAACGGGTGGAGGCTGGTCTCGGGGCGGTGTCGGGCATGTCCTTTGTGCCCCGCACCCAGACGGAATTGTTGGGGAGCTTTCACCGCCCTCCCATGCAGCACACCCCGGGGAACCAGGAAGTGTTCGAGGACTTCCGGGAGGTCGCTGCCGAGATCGGCCTGGACCTGGAAGCCTCCGTGCGCGGAGGTGCTTCCGATGGTAACCTGACGTCCGCCTGGGGTGTTCCGACCCTGGACGGCCTCGGTCCTGCCGGCGGTGGGTCCCACGGTGATGATGAGTTCATATTCGCTGAGTCCCTGGCCGAGCGCACGTCCCTGCTAGCGCTGGCCCTGGAAAGATTCACTGTCCGGCCCTGACGACGGGCCGCTGTCGGTGGCGTCAGTTAGGGGTCTGTTCATCAGACGTTCGCATTGCATGATTGCAACAAGTACCATCGGAGGTGTGGCTTTGACAGGGAAGGGTCTCGGGAAGCCCTGGTTCTTGCTGTTGTGCGTGGGGCCACTGGGAGTATTGCTCCGGGCTGGATGCCGTACCTCACTCGATGGATGATGCGACATGGGAGATCTGGATTAACGAGGAGGGCGAGGGCCTTCGCTGCATCAAGGACGGACAGGAAGCGGAGCCAGATGTCTTGGGAGGAATCGAACATTTGCTAGTCTGGAAGTCCCGGAGATCTTTATTCGGGGAATCGACGGCGCCAACGAGATGGCGGACATGACCCTCGGGATGTTCGAGGCGGCCTGGGAGACGATGACCTGCCGGCAGGAACCGAACTTCCGTAAGTGAGTCTGACCGTGTCCCAGCAGAACTTTCCGTCCGGGAGCGTGGGGTTCAGCGGTTCTCGTGGACCCGGGGATCAGCGGGTGGTTGGAGTGATGACGTGGGCGAATCTTCCAAGGTGACGTTTCCTGGAGGGACCGCGGAAGACGAAGAAAGCGTGATGTGGAAGCTGCTGGACGTCAGGCTGCAATAACCATAGCCGGGGCACGTTATCGCGCCTCGACCCGGCAGAAGCGGTGAACCTGTCGGAAGAGTCCCGGGATGGACATCCTGTCCCGGGATCCGACCCACCCCGAGATGTTCCGGGGCGCTTCGCTCCCGGAATTCCATGTCAGTTGGATAGGAACGCCTCTGGATATCATGATCCGAAGATAAGGAGGAAGCGAGTTGAACACTTCGAGTTATTCTTTTCGCGTCGGGGAACTGCAGTGCATGGCCATTGCGGACGGGATCGCCACGTACGAGGATCCCGCTGATGTGATCTTTGCTAATGCGCCCTATGATCAACTGAAGACGGTCCTGGGGCAACACGGGCTGCACCTTGAACAGTGGAAGACGTGGCGGAGTTCATACACCTGTCTTGTGGTCAGCACGGCCGAACACCTGGTGTTGGTGGATACCGGTGCCGGGGACGCCCTGGGTCCAGACACCGGCCACCTGCTGACCAACCTGCAGGCCATGGGGATTGGACTGGGGGACATCGATGCCGTCATCCTGACCCATGGACACCCGGACCATATCGGAGGAAACCTGGCGGGGGACGGCAGGGTGGCCTTTCCCCGGGCGCGCTTTTACATGGCCACCGAGGAGTGGGAGTTCTGGACCTCGGATCCCGATATTGATGGACCCTTCGGGGACGAGCTGGTGGCGTGTGCCCACAGGAGCCTGCCGCCCATCGAGGATCGCCTCACCCTTATCGATCGAGAGGAGGAAATCGTTCCCGGTGTCCGGGTCCTGCCAGCGCCTGGTCACACGCCGGGACACATGGCCCCGGTTATTGCCTAGGGCGATGAGCGACTCTACTGCATCGGAGACGCGGCGGTTCATCCCGTTCACCTCGAGCAGCCCCAGTGGTACATGGCTGTCGATACGGACCCCGAACGGGCCCTCGCTACCAGGCGGGAGCTGTTGTCCCGCGCTGAGAAGGAAAAGGCCCTGGTCTTCGCCTTTCACTTCGCCTTTCCGGGGCTGGGGCGCATCGTGGGGAAGGATGAGACGTGGCGGTGGCAGCCGGTTACGTAGCATCGGGCGATCACTTTGGCCCACGGTGTTCATGCTCCGGGGCGTTCGACGTGCCGCACCCAGGGCGGGTCGGCGACGGATTCTATGGCCCGTTTCCTGGTGGCCACGGCGAGTACGATCAGTAGCACGAGTCAGCCGTATCGGGGCTCTACCGAAGCAGGTCGGCTTGCTCCAGGGCAGAACATCGGTGACGAGGTCCCTGTGGTTCTGCATTCCGGCATGCCTGGGTGATCTTTCCGCCGTGGGACATGTACGGGTGGTTGTCCGTAAGGTGTTGAGGGGCCTCAAAGTCTCCTTCCACCCCGGTCACTCGCCTTCCCCCGGTACCGAACGGAAAAAGACTGCTCCCGGTAGCGTTCTGCCGTCTCCTGGGCATAGTCTGCTATGCTGAGAGGGCTCGCGGCTCAAGTACCTCAACCGCTCCTCCAAAGCCCAGGATCGTCGCCCTGGCATGCTGGAGGCTGTCAAAGGATAGGTGATGTGCCTCCATCCCTCTTTGTCAGGTGGGGGTGCCTGTTCAGCGGCGCTCCGTACCTGTTCGCCGAAGGTGCTTGGGGCATGCCGGAGAAAGGGGGGAGAGACGCGGAGCTTTACCGCGTAACCGGCCTTCACATCTGCTGTTATGGACGCCCATGTCTCCCAAAAAGGCTCCAGGGAAAAGTCCCCCGGACGCTCGAACCGCTCGGGCAGCAACTCGGTCCGCAGGCTGCAGGACACGCAGTTCACCGTCGATGCGTCCGATCAGCCACCATCGCCCTGTGTTGTACACAATGCCGTAGGGTGCTATCACGTGGTTGACCTCTAGACCGAAGGGCAGTTGGTACAGGACCCTGGTCATCTGCTGTTGCCGTGCGGCACCGTACAGCGTTGCGAGGGGTGAGCTGTCGTACTCGTCACAGGGACGGTCTAGCAGATGTGAATATGCGTGTTGGAACCGTTCTCTGGTCCTGTGTCACTGAGGGTCGCTCCCAGCTTCAGCAGGGCTGATCTGATGTTCTCGTCCAGGCCCAGCTCGATCAAGGGAGAGGGAATTCCCACGCTTAGCAGGGCCTGCATCTCGTCACGATTCAGGCCGGTGAGTCCGGTGCGGTACTCACCAAGCAGCTCGCATCCACCACCTGGGCCCCGTTCTGTATTACAGGGGAATGCCTGCGCTACTCAGGGCGTCAATGTCTCGGTAGATGGTGCGATCTGAGACCTCAAGCTCCTCTGCAAGTTCGCGGGCTGTCATTCTCCCCCGGGTTTGCAGCAGCATGAGCATGGAGATCAAGCGATCTGCCCGCACATCATCACCTCCATCCATTTTTCATTCTACCAGAAATCCTGACATTAGATGGCAGCTTTAAGATGATACAAGTATAGATAGTGGATCCATACACCATTGTACCCGTGGGCCACCAGGATAAGGGAGGTCGAGCAATGACGGAGCGTGACGTGAGAATTGAATCGTTGAAGCCCATGCGCGTTGCAGCTGCCCTGGGTTTCGGCACATCACCTGAGGACGAGGCATGGGGCAAACTCTTCGACTGGATCTGGAAACAGGGGTTGGCTGCAGAGATCGGTCAGATGCGGTGGTTCGGGTTCAATAGCCCTGGACCCGACATCGGAAGCCCGAACTATGGCTATGAACAGTGGTGCACGGTCGGACCGGAAGCGGTGGGCAGCGGGGATGTGATCATCAAGGAGTGTCCCGGTGGACGCTACGCCGTGGTGCGCTGTCCCTTTGAACGATTGATCGAGACATGGAAGGAGTTCGTTGCCTGGCCCGAGGACAGCACGTATCAGTATGCTGATGACCATTGCCTTGAGGAACTCTTGACTCCCTGGATGATGGTTGCCAGAGCAGCAGGAGAGCCCGTCAATATGGGTGATTTACGGTTTGATCTTTGGTTGCCAGTACTCGAGTAAGGGATGGGGAGCCTGGGTGCGAGAATATTCATCGCCTGGGTGCAGGGACGCGATGGTCCTGGGCCTCCAGAGTTGGTCGGTTCGAACCGAGCCCTGCCCCTGCTGCGGAACGGGAGACTGAGACCAGGCCGTCAGATCTCAATCCCAGGCGACTCGGAGGCCATCCCCACCGGAGACGTTCCAGATGTCCAGGGGGTAACTCTCGGCCCCGGACGATCCAGGCCGAGGGAACAGTGGCCAGTTTTCGAGGGCATCACCGGCCCGTCTCCTGTGGGTCTGTCGGTATCTCATTGTCGTACCCGGTTCCTCGCGATGGATGGTGCTGCCTCGGCCGGGAGGGTATCGTCGTTCGCTAGAGAACTGTAAAGCGGAACCCATTCGAAGTCATCGAGGATGAACGACATGCCCAGGTGGATCAGCGGCGCCTATTTGAACGACAGGAAAACCCTCCGGGAACTGGTGCGGTGTTCGGTGCATCACTTCTTAAACGACGGTTACTCCTGGAGCCTTTATCCCCTCCTCCCCTTCATCGCTGCAGACTTTGGGCTCAGTTACGCAGGTACGGGTGCGATCAAGACGGCCATGAATGTTCTTCTGTCTGCCCTGGGCATTCCCTTCAGCATACTGGCGGA
>SKXF01000049.1 GCA_007128555.1 Clostridia bacterium
AGGCTCCTGGGAAGGCCAGACAGGAAGAAGACCAAGAGCATTAAAATCAGTCCGGTGGTGCGCGACAGGGCCAGTAAGAATAGGGGGATCATGATGATTCCAGCGATCATTGGACCCTTCACGCCCCGGGTATCGATGTATTTCCCCACGGGCAGGATGAAGAGCAGCGCTCCGGCGTAGATGGCGGAGCTGCAAAGGCCGATCTGGGACTCGGTGAGGTTGAACTCTTCGGCGAGAAAGGGCGTCAGTGGCCCAAAGGTGCCCGTGAAGAACATTGCGAAGGCCCGGGCCAGCATCAGGGCCAGGACCACTTTCCACAGCGGTTGGTCGGAGGTCAAGGTCTTCTGCCACCTTTCTGCTGCACGTGTCCGGGCAGGGCCCGCAAGTCCTGCGACGAGGGCTTCGACGTATTCTTGTTGACCTGTTCGCACCTGGGGTCTCAAATCCTGCCTGGCAGGCAAACGTTGATCCTCGTTACCGGTCCAGGGACACCCCTGCGAACAGCTGGACAAAAGTGTCGCTTGCGTCATGCCCTCACTGTCAGGGGTATGCCGAAATCTGTTTATGGTGAGGAGTCAACCTGGGTCAACACCTCTACCATCGACTGATGCCCTCTATTGACGGAAGCCGTGGGTCTGGTCACTCGTCGAGCGAAAGCAGAAGCGAATGCCGCATTGAGTTCGAGGTGGGTGATGCGTTCAGCGCCACCTACGACTGTCTTTCGGGTTTCTGCTCAAGATCATCTATCCCATTTGTGAGGCAGTCAAAAGCGGCGGCAGAAGTCAGCAGAGGTCATAGCACGCAGGAGGATTCGTGAGGGTATTGGGTCTGAGCTTCTACCGAAATCCCCGCGGGGTGGAGAATCCGTGTGCACTTTCGGGCCTCAAGCGGTTGACAGAGCGGCTGAGACGGGTCACCTCCCGGAACGGGGGAGTGAGTCTGAGGGAGAGGATGCGCCTGCTGGACGAGTATACTTTTGGCTGGCTGGCCATTGTTCCATCGCTGATAGGAGGGGTATGGAGGGGCCTGGACCAGTGGCTGAGGCGTCGGCTGCGCGCCTGTGTCTGGGTTCAATGGAAGCGAGCCGCACTCGATATCGCAGACTGCGCGACCTGGGAGTCCCAGAATGGCGTATACCCAGGTGGCCGCAGAGGAAGTCCATAGGATAAGGCTACTGTTGAACATATTGATCGTTCCCCTACACGTGTTCGAGGTGATGAACGTACGGCTAATACTCTGTGGACGTTGTTTCGGTTGACGGGAAGCGCGACAGATGAGCAACTCGGCTTTCTTATGTCAGCGGCACGGCGACTCGATGCCAGCCGCTTGTTACTAGCCCATATATTCTTACCCTTGCCCATTGGCGCGGACATCGACTACGTGATGTCTTCGTGGATATGCTCTTAGGTGGCTGAAATGGCTGGGATACATCACATCCCACACCGGCTGCATCGGGGGCGTTGGTGGAGATAAGCCCCCTATTTGGGCGTCAGGGTCCAAGTGTGGCAAAGGGCTGACGCGAACTCTTTGTGAGAGGTCAGGGCCGCCAATCTAAGGGTCGATCCTATTCCACAGTCGTCGTCCGTCACAGCCACCGAACGGCATCCTCGAGGGGACGCCGGGGGCGGGGAGCCGGATCCTCCGCGGGGTAGCCGAGGGCCACGGCTGCAACGAGCTCCAGCCCGCAGTCCAGGTATCTGCCAATGTCCTCGTCGGTAAAGAACACGTCACAGATCCAGAGGGAGCCGAGGCCCAGGGCGCAAGCGGTTAAGAGCATGTGCTCGATGGCTGCCCCGATCGACTGGGTGTCCACCGAATACATGTATCGGTCAGGGCCTTCGAGGTCATCCCCGGGTTCCCATGGGCGGTTGTAGATCACAATCACCACCGATGCCTCTCGCATGGCCCGGATACTGCCCGTGCAGCTGCCCGTGTTCATTCCCTCTTCATGCAGTGCATCGACCCGTCGCTGCATGACGGTGGTCAACTCATCCTTCGCCTCTCCCTGGAGGACAAAGAATTCCCAAGGTTGCCGGTTCTTGCCCGATGGTGCGGCGATGGCCGCCCGCAGGATCTGCTGAACGTCGGTTCGCGGAACGGGTCTTTTGGTGAATCTCCGGATGCTTCGCCTGTTGCTTATTGCCTCGAACAGGTCTATGTCAACTCCTCCTTCGTCGACGCAGCCTGGTCGGCCCGGGTCAGGTGATGTCCCTTCATCCTCTGCATGAGCCCTTCCCTGATCTGGGTGTATGCCTGTTGGTACTTGGCCTCTCCCTGGATGACGGATATGACGTTGTCCATGAGCAGGGGATCCGCCCCGAGCATACGATGAACGTGCCGGGGCCAACGGAAGATCAGGCGGGCGAGCAGGCTCGCGACCAGGGTCTCGGGCCCCAACTCCTTTCTCACCGCTACGGCATAGCCGTGAAGGTCGGTCCTACCCCTTTTCAGTGATCCGATGATCTCCTCGGCTGCCAGTTCACCACTTCTCAGGGCGCTATAGATTCCCTCACCGGTCAGCGGATCTGCCAGGTGGCCGGCATCGCCAACAAGGAGGAATCTTTCGCCTGCCAGGATTCTCCTGATCCCGGAGGGTATGGGGTGCCCACGCAGGAGGATCTCCGAGGATTCCGCATCAATGCCCAGGTACTCGAGGTAGTCGAAGAACATTTCTCGCAGGGGGATTTTCGCCCGGTTCATGGAACCGGTTCCAATCGATAGGTGGCTCTTCTTGGGGAAGACCCAGCTGTAGCCGTGGGGGATGTGGCCGTAGTCCAGGATGAGCCGGTCGGTGAGTTCCCCGGGGAACTCTCCTTTGACCTCTCCCTGAATCGTCGTGCCGATGGTTGCAGGCTTGATCCCGAGGAAACGGGCCACGGGCCCCGTGGCTCCGTCTGCTCCCACGATCATCTCCGCCCGGTATTGGCCCTCTGCCGTGTGGACCACCACCTGGTCTGTTGAGATCTCCACGTCCCCGACGGTTGAGCTGTCGACCAGGATGGCTCCTGTTCTCTGGGCACATCTCACCAGGAACGCATCGAAACGGTCCCGCATGACCAGGGCCATACCCTTTCCCGGCCTGTGATACTCGACGTCGGGCTCCCCGGGGCAGCGGAAGGTCAGCCGGTCGATTTCCGATTCGATGGGGATGTCCTCGTGATCAAACTCCGTTGACAGAAGCAAAGAGGCCTTTTGCGACAGGGCACCGCCGCAGGCCTTGTAGCGGGGGATTGTTTCTTTTTCCAGAATCATCGTTGAGACGTTCTCTTTTGCCAGGTGGTAGGCAAGCCAGGCGCCAGCGGGGCCGGCGCCCACGATGATGACCTGGGCATCCATTGCCGTTCAACCTCCCAGAATCCACGTATTTGTAGATCTTATGTCATCCCCCGGAAAGCATTCGTCCTCCCTGCCGCCGGGTCTGCCTGTAGGCGGGGTCGAGCGCCTTCAGCAAGGTTGTCTTTCCCCGCCACAGGGGGAACTTGCCCAGCAGGCGAGGCAGCACCGCAGGTTTGGATGACGATCCCTCCGCCTCAGGTGGATACCGGGGGACTTTTCCGCCCCGCCAGAACTCTCCGGGGGAGGAGGGCAGGGGTTCGGGTGGCACTGATGAGACAGAGGGTCCATCAAGAAGGCCGACCGGATCAATTCCCCGCATTTTCAGCAGCAGGAAAGGATCCCGGTCCAGTTCCTCGCCGGTAAGGTAGAAAACCGCGGCGATGTGTTTGCAGGGGTTGGACGAGTCGGGACAGGAGCATTGGGTGCCGATTCTGTCGGGAAACAGCGAGAGGCCGACGGCGTCGAAGACATCCTCGATATCGGCGGGCATTTCTCCGGCGAGGAGCTCCGCCACATACAGGGCCTGGGAGGCCAGGGCGTCACCGAGGATTCCCTGCTGCTTTGCGGACAGGGTGTCGACTTCGATGTTCACCCGGTACGGGCGGGCGCGGGAGCCCTGTACCTGGGCAGTGATCCAGCCTTCTTTCATCTCCAGAGACAGCACCTGCCCCCTGCGGGCGTAGTTGCGGCCGCGGCCGATCCGGGGTCCCTTCAGTATGCTCTCCAGGTGCCCGATCCATCGCCGGGCCCACCAGCTGTCGGCGAAGGATCCCGAGTGGGACTGGGCCCGGATGCCGTCGGCGGAGCGGGGACGGGATGGCTCAGGCCAGTATCCCCTCACGAGCCCATCACCTCTTCCTCTCGCAGCGCTAGCATCTCCCTCAGGTCTCGGGTGGACATCTCGGTCAGCCACTCCTCTCCCGTTCCGACCACGCGGTCGGCCATTTCCATCTTCTGTTCCATGATCTCGTCAATTCTTTCTTCCAGGGTGCCTGCGGCGATGAATTTGTGGACGTAGACGTCACGGCTTTGGCCAATGCGAAAGGCCCGGTCGGTGGCCTGGTTTTCCACCGCAGGGTTCCACCAGCGGTCGAAGTGAAAGACGTGGTTTGCCCGGGTGAGATTGAGGCCCGTTCCTCCCGCGCGCAGGGAGAGGATGAAGAAAGAGGGGCCCTCTTCCTCCTGGAATCGGTCCACCATCTCCTCGCGTTTGTTGGCCGGTACTCCGCCGTGCAGAAACAGGGCCTCGAGACCGAAGGTCTCCTGCAGGTGAGCCTGGAGCATCTTGCCCATCTGGGCGAACTGGGTGAAGATCAGCGATCGCTCCCCGGCTACCAGGATTTCTTCAAGCATCTCGGTCAACCTGTTGAGCTTGCCCGAACGCCCAGGCAGGGTTGAACCGTCCTTGAGCATCAGGGCCGGATGATTGCAGACCTGTTTGAGCTCCGTCAGGGTTGCCAGGATCAGGCCCCGGCGGTCCATGCCCTCCGCTTCATCGAGGGCCTCCTCTGCCTTTCGGACAGCCGCAGCATACAGCGAGGCTTGCTCCCGGGTGAGGGAACAGTGAACCTTCATCTCCATCTTCTCGGGCAGGTCATCGATGATGGATCGATCGGTCTTGAGCCTGCGCAGGATGAAGGGTGAGGTCAGCGACCGGAGCTGCTCCGCCTTCTTTTCGTCTCCCTCTTTCTGAATCGGCACGAAGAAGTCGCGCTTGAACCGGGCCTGGGTGCCCAGGAGTCCGGGGTTGAGAAACTCCATGATGGACCACAACTCGCCCACGTGGTTTTCCATGGGGGTTCCGGTCAGGGCCAGTTTGACTCCGGCCTTGATCCTGCGGGCGGCCCGGGCCCTCTTGGTCTGAGGGTTCTTGATGTTCTGGGCCTCGTCCAGGACCATCGCATCCCAGGAGACCCGGGAGAAGAGGTTGGCGTCCCGGGCCAGGAGGCCGTAGCTGGTGAGAACGACAGCACACGATTCCGCTTCTTCTCTGAGGGCGGCCGGCGTGTTGCTTCGTTCGGGGCCGTGGTGAAGCAGGACCGGAAGGTCGGGGGTGAACCTCGAGGCCTCTCGACGCCAGTTAGCCAGCACCGAGGTGGGGCAGATGATCAGGGTCGGGCGCCGATCGGACCCTTCCCAGCGTTTCTGAACCAGGGCCAGGGTCTGGACCGTCTTACCCAGGCCCATATCGTCCGCGAGGCATCCCCCCATGCCCCAGCGGCTGAGGAAATTCAGCCATGAATACCCACGGAGCTGGTAAGGACGGAGACTGCCCTGGAACGCATCCGGCGGGGCCAGGGTCTCGATGCGGGTCTCGTCGGCCAGGCGATCCAGCAGGTCTTCCACCCAGCCGGAGGCTGTCGGAGCGTCCCCCTCGGCTGCCAGGGCCAGGGGGAGGATGTCGCGAACCCTCGTCTCCTTTGGTCCCTCCTCCCAGAGTCCCTGGATCGCCTTGATATCCTGTGGGGTGAGCTCCACCCACTGTCCCCGCATCTGTACCAGGGGGACCTTGAGATCGGCCAGGACCTCCAGCTCCTCCCGGGACAGGGTCTCATCGCCGATGGCCACTTCCCAGTCCAGCGCCACCATGTCGTCGAGGGATAGCCCGCTTCCTGGACTCATGG
>SKXF01000274.1 GCA_007128555.1 Clostridia bacterium
GTGGCTGGCTATCTTGATCACATCGGCACCTTTTTTGAACTGTTCCCGCACGGCATTGCGCCAGTCATCTGGGCCGGACGCTTCACGGATTTTCCCCAGGGACGGTGCCACGGGACTCAATCCCTCCGCGCCGTGTCCACCCGTTCCCGTGATCAGGCATCCCGGTACAAAGACCCTTGGCCCGGGGAGGCGGTTCTGTGCCACCCAGGCCTTGAGCCGGAAGGGGACGTCCCCGTGGGAGCCGGCATCCCGGATGCTGGTGATCCCGGACTCCAGGTAGAACCGCAGCCGCTCCATGCCTCGCAGTGTCGCATCGGACAGGCTCTGGGCCTGCGGCACCAGGACATCGGGCTCATGGTAGCTCAGATGGGTGTGCAGGTCAATGAGGCCGGGCATGACGGTCTTGCCCGAGACGTCGATGACCTTTGCCTCACAGGGCCAGTCTGTTCGGTCAGGGGAGAGGATCTCTTTGATCCGATTTCTCTCGATCAGCACGCTTCCGGAGCGGACTTCCTCTCCGGTGCCGGCGAACACCCGCCCCCCGGTGAGGACGATGGATCCCTCGGGTCCACCCGTGCCGCTGGCGGCAGGTACCCTTCGAGGGTCATCGCTGATCGGTGTCGTTTCGTCAAGCCATTCTCTTCGGTCCCGCAACGTTGCACCATTCCTTTCTTTCACTGCGCGGTGGACTTCCCCAGTTCGTAGGTAGGGGGTTTCTTCTCAAGGAGATTCTCGACGAAGTAATCCCAGCGCTTGCGGATGAAGTAGGCATCACCCTTCATCTCCGGGTCTGGTTCCTGCTTCGTAAGATCAAGCATGGCATGGTTTCGCCCGGGCAGCATGATCATGTCGAAGTCTTTGTTCGCCTCGATCAGGGCATGTACCAGCTGCATTGTCAGAGCCGGGTGGACGTTGTCATCCATCTCACCATGTACGAGGAGCAGTTTGCCCTTCAAGTTTTCCGCCAGCGCAACGTTGGACTGCTCGGTGTAGTTCTCCTCGTCGGGGAAGCCAATCCAGAATTCGCCCCAGCGGGAGAGGTATCCGAGCTGGTCATGGTTGCCTGCCGACGAAACGGCTACCTTGAAGAAATCGGGGAACTTCAGCATGGCCCGCGTGGAGGCAAATCCGCCTCCTGAGTGACCAAAAATGCCCACCCGCTCAAGATCCATGTAGGGGTGCTTTTGAGCCAACTGCTGCAGGCCGACCACGTGATCCTCCAGGCCCCCGGCCTCTCCGAAGGCTTTGCCGTAGGATACCTCCAGTAAGGCGCGAGACCGGAAGGGCGTTCCCATTCCGTCGATGGTGATGACGATAAACCCCAATTCCGCCATGGACTGCGGTTCAAAGTATCCCCGAAGAGATCGGACGTCTCGGGGGAAGAACTTGGGGGCGCGGATGACCTGGGGCCCAGGGTAAATGGCGTCAATGACGGGATACTTCTTGTCGGGATCGAAGTTGGTGGGACGGTATATGGCTCCGTATATGTCGGTGATGCCGTCACGGGCCTTCACACAGAACGTTTCCGGGGGCTGCCAGCCCCTTTGTTTCAGGTTCTCGAGGTCACCCTGTTCGAGATGCATCCGGATCTGCCCGTCCGTGCACCGCAGCACAGATACCGGATCCGTGTCGGCACGGGAGTAGTTGTCCACGAAGAACCGGCCGGTGGGAGAAACACAGACCTGGTGATCGGCGTTTTCAGGGGTGAGGAGTTCGCATTCGCCCCCGTCCAGCCCAACCCGGTACAGGTGCCTTAGGTACGGATCACGGCCGGCCTCGCGTCCTCCACCCAGAAAGTAGACCTGCCTTCCATCTCGGTCAATGTGCACAATCTGTCGCACGGACCAGGCGCCGGAGGTGACCTGGTGCTTCAATTCACCGGTGTCTCCATCGTACAGGTACAGGTGGCCCCAGCCATCGGACTTGGAGAACCACAGGACCTCGCTACCACCATCAAGGACGGCAACCATGGGTTCATCGGCGTTTGAGAAGTACGGAGCCACATTGGTCACCGAATCCTCATGCAGAAGTTCCTTCACTTCCCCGGTGCAGGGATCTACAGCTTCCAGGCTAACCGAGGAGTAACCTCGTGAAAATCGGAGGAAGTAGGCGCACTGGTCGTCTTCGGCCCATCCGGCGTGCCCACAGATCGTTGGGGCGCTGGCTGCAGACATCAGGGGTGGGGCCTTGACTCGAAGGGCCTGGTGGTCTTCGAGATCGACAATGATCATGTGGGCCTGGGCGATGTGTTCGTCTCCTGGCAGTGCATACCGGTAGTAATGAGGTTCTGCGCAGTATCCGCCTTTGGAGGGAACGGACTGCAACAGGCACATCTCCCTCACCTTCCGCTCATCCAGCTGATGCGTGAGGATCTGCCTGGAGTCAGAGGACCACTTTGCAACGGGTTCGGGGGTCTTTCCCGTGAGCTGATCGGTGATGGCGCTGGTCGATGATTCCGGGGTGGCAGCATAGGCGAAATGCTTCTGTCCGTCGAAGGTCAGGGCCTTCTCTTCGCCTGTTTGCATGCAGCGTAGCCACAGGTTGTGATCCTGAAGGAAAAGGGCCCACTTTCCGTCTGGCGAGACCGATTCGCCCTTTTGCTCCGTCCGAACCTGTGTGCATTCGTAGGAATCAAGGTTGCATTGCCAGCGCTGCCCATCTACCGAAAATTCAAGGCGGCTGTTATCGGTGAAGGAGATGCTGTTAAAGGGAAGCTTTCCGTGCTCATAGGGCTTTCCTGTTGCCTTCGAAAGTGAGGAGGCCAGTTTCTGGTGATCGAAGGCCGGTCGCCTCTGGCCCTCCTCGGGATTGACCAGGACGAACTCCATGCCGTCCCGGGTGTCCATACGGTACCAGAAGGCATCTCCCTCATCGATCCACTCGGATTTGACGAAGGTTTTGAAGACCTGTTTGCGCACATTGTGGGGCAAAAAGCGTTCTGCCCTGTTGTAGACTTCCTTTGCAAGCTGTTGGTGCGAATGCGTCATTCAAACCGTCCTTTCAAACGTTGCTGTGTTTGCGAAGCCCGGTGATGCGCCTGCGGTGTGGGGAGAAGCCTCTCCGCGATGCTTTACACGAACTGTCGATCCGGTTAGACTCACGTTGAAGGTGCTGACGTGTCGCTGCAAAGGGATGAGGGAAAACACGTGTCAAGGCGGATTGTCGTTACAAGTCTTGTGATGATCACGGCCCTCTCCGTTGTTCTGACGGGCTGGACCTTCTCGCGTTGGGTTGACTCGCGGCTCGCTGTTCGTCATTTTGATGTGACGTTCGTTGGTCTTCAACACCAGGAGGGCTCCCGTGCCTACCAGGTGGATCTGATGTTGCGCAATGAGGGTGGTGTACGCGCATCCGTCGAGCTGGTGACCGTGTTGTTGCGTTGGGATGGGCGACTGATTGCACAGGGCGAGGTTCGCCCCGTTGACCTGGTGATGTCCCCTGGAGACACTGCAGCCTTCAACCTGGAAGTGTTCTCGGATCTTGATGAAGGAGATCTTCCTGCCGTCAGTGAGGATGAGGCCGAACCCTGGTCCGTTCGGGCGTATCTCAAGATGACCCATCCCGTTCGGGACGAGCCGATTACCCTCTACCGGCAGCGTCCCCTAAACCCCGATCGTGAAACGCAGAGAGAGGAGTGAAAGGGATGTCCGTACCTGCTGGAGACCGCGCAGCCCGCGAGGACGTCTTGTCCGTGGTCCCCTCATGGTTGAAGGTGCTCTGGATGGCAGCCCTGATGGCATTGATGACGTACCTCCTGGTCGGTTCATCCCCGGAGTTCTTGGCCTTCACCCCCCTTCGTATTCCGGCAGCAATGGCCAGTATCGTGGCG
The DNA here is from genome assembly GCA_007128555.1 of Clostridia bacterium. The sequence continues at coordinate 3,830 of SKXF01000274.1, forward strand.
TTTTTTGCTGGAATTGCGGCGGCCCTTGCCACGAAGGGGATGAAAGAGATCCTACAGATGGCGGTTCTGGTGGTGTTCGTGATGATTCCCCTCCTGGCGTACACGATCTCGGTGCCCCTTCTATGGGTGGTGATCGGGGGCGAAATCTTCATGGATCTTTTTCTCATGGCGGCGGCTCAGCGCCTCCTGGAGTGTTTTATGTCTGTTGGTGTCCCGGGGCTGTTCGGTGCAATGCTCGGAATCATTATCGGTGCCTTTCGCCCCTAGGGTAAGGCCAACGGATCCTCGGCTCTGCACCACGGTTCCTGTGCACAATGATCCCTGCAGTTGTCCTTCGGGATTTTTCGCCGAACTTCAGTTGACAAGGTGCGTTGCTGCATGTTTATCCCTGCTGCAGTTCCCAGGGACCATCAGTTTGCTGACTTGGGGTCCAGGGCATCTCGAAGCCCATCTCCCAGGAAGTTGATGCACAGTACGGTGATGAAGATCATCAGGCCGGGGAAGAAGGTATACCAGATATTTAGCGACATATGGGCCTTCCCCTGGCTGAGAAGAAGTCCCCAGCTGGTATCAGGTGGCTGGACTCCCAGTCCCAGGTAGCTCAGGCCGGACTCGGCCAGGATGGCTGCCGCCACGCCCAGGGTGGCATTTACAATGATCGGGGCGATGGTGTTCGGCAGGATGTGCCGGAAGATGATCCGGGGAGTTGGCACTCCGAGGGCCCGGGCTGCCTCCGTGAATGTCCGTTCGCGCAAGGACAGAAACTGTCCTCGGACGATGCGCGCGATCCCAGGCCAGGTCAGCACGGCCAGGATCCCGACAATGTTCCAGAAGCTCGGCGACAGCAGCGTCACGACTACGATGGCGAGAAACAAAAAGGGAAAGGTCAGGACCACTTCTGTGAATCGCATGAGAATTTCGTCCGTCCACCCGCCGAAGTACCCGGAAACAGCACCTACTACGGTCCCGATGGTGACCGATGCCGAAACCACCAGGAGCCCGATGTTCAGCGAGATGCGCGAAGCGTGCACAACACGGCTGAACATATCTCGTCCGAGGTGATCTGTTCCCATCAGGTGCTCTCGGCTGGGCGTCGCATGTGCTGGGCCCACGCCCATTTCAGAGGGCGAATAGGGCGCGACGTACGGAGCAAAAATCATGATGGTGTACATGAAGAGGAGGATTCCAAGGGCAATCATAGACAGGGGGCGCCTGCGGAACCTGCGCCAGAATAGCTTGGACCATGTCATCTGAACGTCTGTGAGGTCATGGTCGTGGGTGTTCGATTTTATGGACATTGATGTGCCTCCCTTCTAGTTGTAGCGGATCTGGGGATCGAGAAACGCGTAGGATATATCTGCCAATAGATTGCCGACCAGGGTGAGCAGCGCTGCGAAGGTCAGAATACCCATCATGACCGGGTAGTCCCGGCGGTTTACCGAGTGCCATGTATACCAGCCCAGCCCTGGCCACGCGAAGATCTGTTCCGTGATCAAAGAGCCGCTCACGAACTGGCGCAGCTGGAATCCGAGCAGCGTGGCGATCGGGATGAAGGCATTCTTCAGAGCGTGCTTGTACAGTACAACGCGCTCGCTCAAGCCCTTGGCCCGGGCGGTCCGAATGTAGTCCTCTCGCAGTACTTCCAATACGCTGGACCTCATGTACCGTGTGAAGCCCGCCATGCTTGCAGTACCGAGGACCACCATGGGCATGACCAGGTGTCTTGCTGTGTCCACGATGGTCGGCCAACCACTCTCAACACCGATGGTTCCCATGCCGCCGCTGGGGAGTATGCCTAAGAAGATGGAGAACATCCAGATCATGAGCAGTCCCAGCCAGAAGTTAGGCATGGCGATTCCGAAGAAGGCGACCGTGGTGACGACATTATCCAGAGCGGAGTATTGCTTGACGGCGCTGATAACCCCCACTGGGATCGACACGATCAGCGAGAAAAGCAGGGAGCTCATCGTCAGGAGTAGCGTGGCTGGAAACCGTTCGATAATAAGCTCCAGCACCGGTCGTCTTGCTGCGATCGACTGACCGAAATCTCCGCTGAAAAAGTCAGTCATCCACCGCGAGTACTGTA
>SKXF01000278.1 GCA_007128555.1 Clostridia bacterium
CGAACATACTCCTGGGCCGCCGTGCGGATGTAGCCCTCGTACTGCCGGACTCTCTGAGCAGAACTCATGGCCGGCATCACGGCACGGACTGCCTCCTGCGCTCCCGCCCTGAGAACTCCCGTAGGGCGTCCCTGCTCATCGCGGTCGACGATCCCCCGGTCGGGTTGGTAGCCCTCATCAGTGATCCCTGCCAACTCGAGCGCCCTTGAGTTGACCACACTCATTCCAAAAAGCCGATTGAGGATGACCGGGTTGTCGGGTGCCGCCTCGTCCAGGTCCCAGCGGGTGGGCATACGCCACTCCTCGAACTGGTTCTCAATCCAGCCTGCCCCCTGGATCCACTCGCCCGGTTCCATCGTCTGCGCCCGCCCGGCGACCATCTCCTGCAGCTCGGAGATGGTTTTGGCATCGAACAAGATCACTCCCTCGCTCATCATCGCACCCGCAGTGGGGAGGTGGTTGTGGGAATCGACAATCCCAGGGATCGCCGAACGCCTGTCTAAATCCACGATCTCAGTATCTTCCCGGACCAGGGCCCGAATCTCATCAGCGCTTCCGAGGGCGGTAATCTTCCCGCCGGTGATGGCCATGCCGGTGACCTTACGTCGTTGGGAATCAGCAGTGTAGATCGGACCGTTAACCAATACCACATCGGGACCGTGAAAAGTCGTTTTTGACATATTTCGCCTCCGATTCTACGTGATGATCACTATATAGAGAATTTCGCGCCTGAAAGCCCAACTCCTGCCATGCCAATCGGCAGGTACTTGTTCCTGGCAAGGCCAAGCCTTCTCGAGGGGTGCTCCCTCCCTTGGCCGTGCGCAGCTTGAAGGACATCGCCAGGGGATCTTGAAGTATTTGGGTACACGGAGGACTCCCAGTGAGGGGAGATGTCATTGACTTCGTTAGATGATGCTCCCTGGTGCCTGTCGACCAGAACCTGCTCTATAATACGCCATGAGATCCATGAAGCGAAAGGGAGGTCGCCAGAGGATGCCCAAAGATCAACAGGTGAATGAAGAGAAAGCACATCTGAGGATTGTGTATGAGATCGATGGCAAGGTAATCAAGGAGATTAACAGGGACATCAGCAAGAAAGAGAAGTGGTTCTGGCTCGGTAACTCCATATGGAGGGGATATTGATGGACGTTGACGTCAAAGAGCGAGTGTTGCAGCAAATCGAAGATCAGCGGGAGTCCATGATCGAGTTTTTACAGGACCTCATCAGGATTCCAAGCCCGGAGGGCGGAGGCCACGACGTCCAGGCGTTCGTCGCCAGGTACCTTGATGAGGAACTGGGCGCTGATGAGGTGGATGTGTTCAAACCTGATATCGAGAAGCTCATGGAGCACCCGGGATATACGCCAGTGTTCCACGAACACGGCGGAACCAGGCCAGAGGACAAACCAGTCGTAATGGCGACTTTCCGGGGAACGGGAGAGGGCAAATCCCTGATGTTTGTCGGACACATGGAGGCAGCCACCGGGGCATGGGAGCCCGCCATGGTTGAGGAATGGGTGCACGATCCCTTTGAAGGCGTCATAGAGGGCGACGCCATCATCGGAAAATCCGTCAGCAACATGAAATCGGGCAACGCCGCGGGCATCATGGCATTGAAAGCCGTCCGAGACGCGGGCATAGAGTTGAAGGGCGACGTCCTGATCAGCACCAATATCGATGAAGACATCGGCTGCCAGGGCATCGTTGAGGCGATCCGAAGGGGGTACCGGGCCGACGCAGCCATCTGTCCCGAGCCAACCCAGATGAAGTTGGGAATCGGCGGGCCAGGATGTCAGCACTTCCGCGTAATTGTCAAGGGAAACCCGACCTACGGTGGCGGGATCAGTGCCATTGACAACGCCATCAAGGTCCACCGGGCGATCGCGGAACTGAGTGAACACAGGGTGGACACTAGCATACGTTTCTTCCAACAGGAGCATCCCGAACTGGAACACCGGTACCCATTGAACATAACCATCGGGATGTTTAACTCCGGTGTCTGGCCGTGCACCACTCCCTACGAGGCCATCCTTGAAGGATCCATCCGGCATGTCCCGGGTGAAAACATAGAAGACGTCAGGGAGCAGCTGGAAGATCAGGTAAGGCGGTGTGCTGACCAGGATCTGTTCATGAGGGATCATCCCCCTTCAGTGGAGTTCTGGGAGTACTGGATCGACCACCTCGAGAGCGAGGATGAACCAATCGTACAGACCCTGAATGATGCCTTCGCAGAAATAATGGGAAGTGACCCACCTCGAACCTTCAGCGTCGGCGATGCCGCACCCCTATCGCGGTTTGCTGATGTCCCCTCGATCTACATGGGACCCAAGCCTCCGGAAGAGAGCACGATTCCGGAAGGTGCCCTGATCAGCGAGGAGGCCGTCTCCGTACAGAGCTACATCGATTTGATCAAGATCTTTGCCATGGCCATCATCAAGTGGTGCGAATAGGGATGGCTGTGATTAAAACGAGGGACGGGTACCTCTCTCAGCTAAGGAGGTCGACATGAGCACACAACTGCCATTCGTTAAGTACCAGGCATGCGGTAATGACTACATCATCGTGGACGAACGTACCGGGCAGGTTGTGCCAGAGGGGCGCCGCAATGATGTCGCGATGGCCATGATGAACCGAAATTTCGGCATCGGAGCCGATGGCGTGGCCTACATTGTTGCCTCCGATCGTTGCGATGCAATGATGCGTTTGATCGACAGCCCCGGCGGAGAAGCGTATATGTGTGGAAACGGGATTCGCTGCGTGGCCCACTACCTGTGGTCAGTGACGGGGAAGGATCGCCTGAGAGTGGATACGCGCTCCGGGGTAAAGGAGATCGAGGTATCTGGGGGAAGACCGGCCCAGTTCAGGGTGAACATGGGACGTCTGCACTGGCACGCCGAGGATCTCGAAGGAATCCTGCCCGAGGGGTTTGCCCCAGAGGAGTCCATCCTTGACAGGCAGTTCGACCTGCCAGGCCTGGGCACAACACAGATGTCCGTGGTCCACATAGGCGAGCCTCACGCGATCCTATTCGTTGATGACCTTGATAAGACGGACATCGAAAGATATGGAGAGGCCATTACAACGAGCCAGGACGTCTTCCCGCGCCTGCTCAACGTCAACCTGGTCAAGCCCATCGCAGACGATGCCATCCAGCTGAGGACTTTTGAAGCTGGCGTTCAATATGAAACATTGGCCTGTGGAACCGGTTGCGTCAGCAGTGCTGCGGTGGCACGGCTTACAGGGCGAATAGCGTCCCGCTCCGTACGCGTCATAGCCAGGGGCGGGCAACTGCAAGTGGACCTGACGAACGAAGGTCTGTACATGTCGGGCCCTGCCCAGCCTGTCTTTACAGGATCAACCAACGTGACACTGCACGACGACAAGGTATCGCTCAGTACACCATGTCTATGATGCGCGAGAAGATTCAGCGCCGTTTTGACCATTCGTGATGCACCTGGTGTTCTAAACGCGTCCGAGTGGGCAGCGAGCAGGGGCTTCGATGGCCCGGTTCTTGGCCTCTGGTCCCTGTCGACTCGGCGCAGTATGAGCATACCGTTGTGATGGATGCCATCGAGCCCGTAGGTTGTGGGGCAGCGCCCTGAATACCCCGGGGTTCCAAGGACATGCAGAACACCTGCACAGACGGCAAAAGCTGATCATGACATGCCACTTCAGGGGCAGGATCCGATAGGCACCATCGATGTCATTGGACATGACAAGGGAGCAGCGGAAATCGGGTACAGGATCCTGTCGCTGTGCTGACGCCGGGCATCTCGATACCTGCGCCTTCAGGATCCAATCAAACCCCGGGGTAGGTCCCAGGGCTCCATCTGATGCACGTTTTGCGCATCGAGAAACAGTTCCAGGGCTCACATTAGGCCCAGACCCGCTTTACGAGAACGCCTCGCCATGGAATTCCTGTCCACCACACGCGGCTATAGGTGTAAAGGCGTTCTCTCGATTCCAGAATGCGTCGCTCTCGTGGCCGGCCACCATGAGCCCGCCGCTTCATTCATCGCAGGCGGCAGGCTCCCATCTCACATCATGGAGCTCACTGCTTCAGCCGAGGATCCAGAACATCACGCAACGTGTCGCCCACCAGGTTCAAAGACAAGATCGCAGCCATAATGGCCAAACTCGGCAGGGCCGTAACATGGGGTGCATCGAGAAAATACTGCCGGCCCGAGCTGGCCATCATTCCCCACTCAGCAGCCGGTGCACGGACACCGAAGCCCAGGGAGCTGAGAAGCGATACTGCCATGATCGCCGATGCCAGGTAAAGCGTACTGAAAACAATTAACACCGACACGAAGTTCACCAAGATATGCCGCCAGATGATGCGCAAGTCCTTTGCCCCTGCGGCGCGCGCCGATTCAACATAGGTCTGCTCCCTCAGCGAGATCACCTGGCTCCGGGTGACTCGAGCAAAGGCGGGTATAATCTGAATGCCTACCGCGACCATCACGTTATTCAGCCCAGGGCCCAACACCGAAACAATGGCTAGGGCGAGTAAGATCCCGGGAATAGCCATCAGTATATCCACAAACCGGAGCAGGAGATTATCCAGGCGAGAGTAGTAGCCACCCAGAACGCCAATCAAAATGCCCACTGTCACCCCGATGCTTGTGGAAATGACGCCCGCACGCAAAGATAATCGAGCACCGTAGAGCAAGCGGGTGAAGATGCATCTTCCGCCCTCATCGGTTCCCAGTGGATAGCGGACTAACTCACCAGGAGCCGCGAGACGATTGGGCGGATCCAGACGATACGGATCGTTGGGAGCGATGTGTCCGGCAAATATCGCCCCCAGGATGAGCAAGCTTAGTATAATCAGGCCGACCATGGCACTAGGGTCTCGGAGTATACGCTTCGCAGCCCATAGATAAAAAGACGGTTGTTTCGTTTCCTCAGGAGATCTTGCGACAGACATCCTTACTCCTCCTTATCCCTGGCCTCACGAATACCTGATCCTCGGGTCCAGGACTGCGTAAAAGAGATCGACACATAGATTGATCACAACGGACGCCAGACCTGTTACGAGTACCACACCCTGGATGACAGGAAAGTCATTGGACATAACGGCCGTCACCGATAGCCGCCCCATTCCGGGCCAGGCGAAGATCGTTTCGCACACCACGGCACCGCCGAACATACGTACCAGCTGCGCCCCCATCACGGTGACGATGGGCAACATGGCGTTCTTCAGAGCGTGGCGGTATGTGATGACCCGCTCATGGAGCCCCTTCGAGCGTGCTGTGGTGATATAGTCCTGCCGCAGCACTTCCAGCATGGCGGAACGCGTGAGGCGTGTAAGCGTGGCCATATAGGTAATGCCCAGTGTAAACGCAGGAAGCAGGACATAGCTCAGACCTCGCAAAGACCAGATCGGCCTCGACATCCCCAGGAGTGGGAGCCACTCTAACTTATAAGCGAAGAGCCACATCACAGAAAGACCAATAAAAAAAATGGGAACCGATAGGCCAATGATGGCAAATACCATGGCTCCTCGATCAATCCATGAACCACGCCTCACAGCAGCAATGACGCCGAGAAGGATGGCCGTGGACATGGACCATGTCGTTGAAAATATCATCAGCGTGAGCGTGTTAGGCAGGGTCCTAGTAATATCTGCCAGGACAGGCGCTCGGGATACGAGCGATCGACCGAAGTTCCCACGGATGGCTCCCCCCACGTATCGAAAATATTGCTCCCAGATGGGTCGATCCAGACCATAGTGTGCTCTGATTCGTTCCACCACTTCGGGAGCCGCATCAGGGCCGGCAATGTACACGGCTGGATCTCCCGGAATGAACTGGATCAGCAAGAAGGTCATCGTAAGGACG
>SKXF01000252.1 GCA_007128555.1 Clostridia bacterium
CGCTTCGATGATCATGGCATCGGGCTCTTCCGATTTGCCACGTGATTGCTGCTCGTTCACCGTCACGCCTTATGCTCCCAGCCCATTGCTGACCCATCGTACTCGACGTCGCCGTCCCGGACCACGATTCGCGGCGCATTGCCGCCGGGGTATTCCTTTACCACTCCCACCTGCGTTACAGTAAGCGAGCCGAGTTGCGCCGGCACTTCGCCGCTTGCGGTGAAGCAGAGTTCGTAATCCTCACCGTCCCCCATCGCCCGTTGCCAGTCCAACCTCCCGCTGGGCTGTGGCGAAGCGGGTGAGGGAATCCATGATCAGGAGAACCTCGTTCCCCAGGTCGCGAAAATACTCGGCAATGGTCGTGGCCACGAAGGCCGCCTTGATGCGAAGCAGCGGCGGCTGGTCCGAGGTGGCGACGACGACGATAGACTTCGCCAGTCCCTCGGGACCGAGATCGTCCTCCAGGAAATCCCGGACCTCGCGTCCCCGCTCCCCGATCAACCCGATCACGTTCACGTCGGCACTGCTGCCCCGGGCGATCATCCCCAGGAGAGTGCTCTTGCCCACCCCGCTGCCGGAGAAGATCCCGATTCTCTGTCCCTGCCCACAGGTGAGCAGGCCGTCGATGGCCCGGATCCCGACCCCGAGGGGTTCGCTGACTCGCTGGCGGCTCAGCGGCGAGGGGGAGGTGCTGTAGATGGTCTGCCTTGTCTCGGCCCGGGGGGCAGGCCCCTCGTCGATGGCCCGGCCCAGGCCATCGAGGACCCGTCCCATCAGATCGGGGCCCAGGCTGATCTCGAAGGTCCCGGGCGTCACCTGCAGCCGGGTTCCGGCCCTGAGCCCGTGCACCTCGGATAGGGGCAGGAGGAGAATGGCCCTGTCGTTGAAGCCCACCACCTCGGCCGGCACATCGACCCCGGATGGATCATCGGACAGGAGACGACAGAGCTGTCCGACCCGAACGGCGGGGCCGCGGGCCTCCAGGGTCAGCCCGACCACCCGCTGGATGTACCCGTATCGCTCCCAGGGCTGCCACGCCGACGCAATGCCCTTCAGTTCCCTCAACGTCTCACGTACCGCCATGATTTTCTCCCCGTTCCTCGGAAAAACTCCGACGCAGCGAGCGGATCAGGTCCGTCACGGTACCCTCGAAGACCCCTTCATCTCCGCGGAGACGGAACTCGCCGTCCCTCAAACTCTCATCGGTCAGAATCAAAAGCTCGGTTCGCGGGGGTATCTCCCGCTCCAACTTCTCTCGCTGTTCCAGGATCCCGGGCATATCGCCGGCAGAGACCATCAGGGTAATATCGGACAGATCAGAGAACCGGGCCAGGCAGTCCCTGACCAGGCCCAGGGCCGTGCCTGGGTCCTGCAGCTCCTGCCTGAGGATCTTCTCGGTGATCTGCAGTACCATCTCCGTCAGCTCCTCCTCCATCTCGGCCCACCTGCGGCCCTCTCTGTCCCGGATCTCTTCCCTCCATCGGTCCATCTCCTCGGCCATCTCCCGGACGGCCTCGAGGCTCTCCTCGTAACCCTGGCGCCTGCCCTGGGCCTGTCCCGCCTGCCTTGCGGCCTCCCGGATGTCCTCGGCCTCGGCCTCCGCCTGTCGGAGCATCTCACCGGCGCGAACCCTGGCACCACCGACCAGGTCTGCAGCCTCCCTGTCGGCCCCGGCGAGGACTCGGGCGTCCAGCCCCCCGGGGGAGGCACTCGCTCCCGGATCCGGCCCGGCCGACAGGTGACGGATGCCACCTGCCTGGATGTGCTCCATCTTGACGATGGAGGATCTATACGACCAGACTCTCTTCTGAGCCCCGGGCAATCACGATTTCCCCTTTCTCATCCAGCTGTCGAACGACGTTGACGATCTTCTGCTGGGCCTCCTCGACGGCGCTCAACCGCACCGGTCCGAGGTACTCCATGTCCTCCCGCAGGGTCTCGGACGCCCGCTCCGATATGTTGGCGAGAATCTTCTCTTTGACCTCGTCGCTGCTGGCCTTGAGCGCCAGGGGCAGATCGTTGTGAAGATCGACGTCGCGGAGCACCCGCTGGATCGATCGATCATCGATGCCGGCGATGTCATCGAAGGTGAAGAGTCGCTTCCTAATGTCCTCGACCAGCTCCCCGTCGGAGGCCTCCAGCCGGCCCAGGATGGACTTCTCCGTTCCCCGGTCCACCTGGTTGAGCACGTCGACCAGGGAATCGATCCCGCCGGTCTTGGAATGATCCTGGCCCATCAGCGAGGAGAACTTCTGCTCCAGCAGGGCCTCCACTCGCTCCAGGATGACCGGGGAGGTCCGGTCCATCATGGCCAGGCGCCGGGCCACGTCGGACTGCTGATCCTCCGACAGAGCAGACAGCACTACGCCGGCCTGCCCCGGCTGAAGATAGGAGAGAATGAGGGCAATGGTCTGCGGGTGCTCCTCCTGCAGGAAATTCAGGATCTGCTCGGGATCCATCTTCCTCATGACCTTGAAGGGCCGTGTCTGCAGCGACGAGCTCAGGCGACCGACCATGTCCAGGGCCCGCTGCCTGCCCACCGCCTCCTCCAGGATCTGGCGGGCATAGTCGATTCCGCCCTGGGATACGTACTTCTGGGCCGTCGCAATGCTGGCGAACTCCTCGAGGACCGCCTCCTGCACCCCACCGGGGACGTTCTCAATGCTGGCGATCTCGTAGGTGATGGCCTCGGTCTCAGCCTCGGTGAAATGCTTCAGCACCCTGGCTGCCGTGTCCCGTCCCAGGGAAATGAGGATCACGGCCACCTTCCGTATACCGCCCAGGGATGCCGCGCTGCTCAATTCTGCTTTTTCGACCGTCGTTGCCATGTCGGACCTGCACCTCCCCTGATGGGTGTTATGTTACGAATCCAGTTCGTCGGCCAGCCAGGCCCGCAGGAGCTGGGCCACCTTTGCCGGGTTCTCCTCTGCCATTTCCTTCGCAGTAGATCGCAGGCCGCTGCCGTTGCCCCCTAGCGTATCGAGCAGGGCCTCGCGCTGCCGCATGGCCTCCGCATCTTCCCGTTTGCTCCTGACCACATCCGCCGGCTTCGGAGCCTCCAGTTCCTCGAAGAACTCCGCATCGTTGCCCCGTCGCCGCCGGAGGGCGACCACCACGAGAATCAGAACCAGCAAGAGGGCCACACCCGCTCCGACGACGTAAGGAAGGGGGTAGTCAGCCACCTGTTCCCGGGGTGCATCGGGCGCAGGCGCCGCGGCGTGCTCCTGCAGCTGGTCAACCAGCGAGGTGTCGAAGGGAAGGCCCGTCACCACCACGCTGTCGTTGCGTCCCGGGTCGGAACCCAGGGCTGCCGCGACCACCCCACCGAGCACCTGTTCCTGATCCGGGGTCAGCGCCCCGTTGACCACGACGGCCACGGAGAGCCGCTCCACGGCTCCCGGAGCGACCTTCCAGTGCTCCGTGGTGCGGTTGACGGCCACGTTCTGGGTCGTCTCGGTGCGTTCGTAGGTGGACGCGCCCTCCGTGCCCGAGGCCTGGTAGGTGGGCAGATTGCTGTCAGCACCCGCCCCGGTCTCCGGGAAGGCCTGGTTTCCGGAAAAACTCTCTTCCATCTGGTGGAGGCTGGTGATCAGTCCGCCGTCTTCGGAGGCCGGCTCGAAGAGCTCGGTGTGGATCTCCCGGTCATCGAAGTTCATCTGGGCCGAGACCTGGAGGGCCACGTTTCCGGGGCCAAGGACCTGTTCCAGCATGGCCTGCAGGCGGCCCCGCAGGGACTCCTCGAACTGAAGTTGCATGTGAATGCCGTCCCGGACCGCAGCTGCGTCGTTATCGGGAGCAGCCGCCCGGTGAGAGAGGATCACGCCCTGGGTGTCGACCACGGTGACCTTCTCCGGATCCAGGTTCTCCACGCTGGAGGCCACCAGGTGAATGATCCCCTGGATGGCATCCGTCCCCAGCTGGGCCATGGGCCGCAATTCTAAGAAGACCGCGGCCGTGGCCGGGGTATTCCGGGAGATGAAGACGCTTTCCCTGGGCAGCACCACGTGCACCCGGGCCTTGCGCACCTCTTCAAAACCCTCTATGGTCCGCTCCAGCTCCCCCTGCAGTCCGCGTATGTAGCTGACGTGACGTTCAAAATCCGTCGCCCCCCAGGGCATCGAATCCATGATCTCAAATCCCACTGCCCCCCGGCTGGGAACGCCCATGGATGCCAGGTCCAGCCGGAGCGAATGCACCCGATCCGGGGGCACCTCGATCGCGGCTCCTCCAGCCGTCACCCGGTGGGGAATGCGTCGTTCCTCCAGGTAGTCCCTTATGGCAGCCGCATCCTCAAGGGCCAGGTCGCTGAACAGCGCCGTCATGTCCCCTCCCGAGGGGCCCGGCAGAAGCCTCCAGACGATGAGGGAGATCATAGCACAGACCACCGTTCCCACGAGCAGTCCGCGGGTCCAGGAAGGTGCCTCTTTCCACTTGTCAGCTGCCGTCTGCAGATGATCGTTCAATTCAGTTAACCTCCATTAAATCGGCATCCGCATGATCTGCTCGTAGGCCTCCAGGGCGTCTTTTCTCAGCTTCAGCGCAGCGCCCATTGCCAGCGAAGCCTTCTCCGCCGCCATGATCGCCCCGATCACGTCCTCGCTCTTGCCCAACGCGAGGTCCTGGGTGGCCCGATCCGCTGCCAGTTCCAGGTTGTTGACCTGCGACAGCGCATTCAACATCACCCCACCGAAGGAGCTGCCCTTCTCCGCTGCCGGGGTCCGCTCCGGAAAGGCGGGCACCCGGGGAGGCACAGGAGGCGGTATTCGATTCGGTATAAAGCCCATCGATGACATGCCGCTCACGGTGTACCCCTTTCCTTTACCTACCCATCCTCAGGGTGGAAGAAAGCATGTTCTTGTTGGTATTGAAGGCCGTCACATTGGCCTGGTAGGCGCGACTGGCCATCATCAGGTCCGTCATCTCGCGGACCAGGTCGACGTTGGGATAGGACACGTAGCCCTCTGCGTCGGCATCGGGGTGCCCCGGCTCGTGGCGCAGGTCCGGGGGAGCACTGTCGCGAACGATGCCCGCCACGCGGACCCCAGGAGGGGATGGACCTGCGAATCCCCCCGGTGCCGTCCCCATGGGAAGGCGGTCGATCTGGGCCCGGAACACCGACCCAAAGGTACCGGCTCCCGATGTCAGCACCACGCTTCGGCGTTGATAGGGGCCGCCCTCGGCGGTCTGGGTCGTCTCCACGTTGGCGATGTTGTTGGCCACCACATCCATTCGCAGTCTTCCTGCGGTCAGCGCGGAACCCGAAATATTCAGCATTTGAAACATCCGGTCATCTCCTCCTTCCCTATGAGTCCCGGATTACGGAGCTCAGAAGGGCCATCTTTCGTTCGAGCTGGGTGAGAACCGCCTGGTATTTCAAAGAGGTCTCCGTCATCAGGACCATCTCGCTGTCGATATCCACGCTGTTTCCATCGGTTCGGAACGAGGTACGGGACATGTTGCCGAGGTATGCCGAGGTGGGCCGGGCCCCCGGTGCCGAGAGGGCATCACTCATGTACCGGTCGAACTCGAACCGCTCGACCTGGTAGCCCGGTGTATCAACATTGGCGATGTTGTTCGCGATGGCACGCTGGCTGGCCCACAGGCCCTGCAGGGCCTTCTGGGCCACATCCACGGTGCGATCGATGTTCCCCATCCTGCCATCCATGAAAAAATCCGCCTCCCCGTGCAGCTGAAGGCGGATTGGTTGAGGATCCATGGGTATCCATGGAAGAGAAACCGATGAAAAAACGCTCTTCGGCAACCCGGCCATCTTAGCCAGACATCCTGGCCTTAGATCCTCGGCTTTGCGCCTCCAGCTTTCGCTGAATTTGCCCTTTCGGAAC
>SKXF01000084.1 GCA_007128555.1 Clostridia bacterium
CCCCGTTCATTGGGGAGTGCTCATCCTCCGTGATGATCAGGATGGTTTCGAGCTCCAGGGCGCCCAGAGAGCCCGGATTTGCCACCACCGTGGGCCACGCGTCCCCAATGATGGACCGGCCTGGGGCTACGAGCCCAGCAGCCCAGCATGCAAGACAGGCCCGGCATCGCGAATGACCTCCTTTTCCACGAGGATCACCTCTCCATCCAAACCCCATTTTCACCGGTTCAGGCGAAAAATCCCGGACCGTGAAGTGTTTGTGGCCCCCAACGCCCCCAGGCTTGCGTTGACCACTGTGACCTGCACATCACTCTTCCTTTCTTCCGTCATTCATGGTGTCCCGTCGACTAGCAGCCCGGCATCTCCAGGACGACACTGCACCAAGCCCGATTGGCCAACACCTACGTTCCGATGCGAAGAGTCTGCTATAATGTCCATAGCATGATGATGTCAGGATCTCCGCCCACCGAGCTCTTGCTCACTAAGAGACAGGGCAGTAGGAGGGACACCCAGTATGGAAGTCTTTCGATGGATCGAGCAGCACCTTACTCCCCAAACCTGCAGCACCGACGTGTTGATCTATGACGACATGGATTCCCAGTCCGGCTACTCCCTGCCCCTTATCTATCAGCCATTCGACGGAGCCAAGGCGTCCCACTGGGCGGATCGCGGATCCATCTATGACTTCCTGGATGCCACCGGCGGGGAGAATCGAACCCTCCTGGACTTCGGGCCCGGTGATGGATGGCCATCCCTCCATGTCGCTCCCTTCACCCGCAATGTTGTGGGTCTTGATGCTTCCAATAAGCGAGTGCAGGTATGCCGGGAAAACGCCCGCCGCCTGGGCATTACCAACGCGGAATTCACAAGCTATGAAGCAGATGCTGCCGTCCCCTTTCCCGACGATGTCTTCGATGGGATCATGGCTGCCTCCTCGGTCGAGCAAGCCCCTGACCCCAGGGGTGTCCTTGCAGAGTTTCGCAGGATCCTGCGACCTGGAGGGCGTCTGCGCATCTTCTACGAGGCCCTCTCCCAATACCAGGACGGAAGACAACAGGAAATGTGGATTTCGAATCTCGATCACGAGACCTGCAAGATACTCCTGTATGACCGCAATATCCCCTGCGAGTACGTGAGTCAATACGCCATCACCCTGGCCATCCCTCAGCAGGAACTCCTGAACAGGCTGGGGAGCAGCAGCCCCACGTTCTCCCACCTCAACATACCATTGCTCAAGCAGGTTGAACCTATGGTCGTTAGAACGAGGAAGAGCCGAACCACTCATCCTTCCGGCAGGACATGGGCCCGATGGTTGAAGGACCTCGGCTTCAGCCAGGTGGTGCCTACCCACAGTGGTAAAGAGGCCGCCATCGCAATGTATCGATGGTTTTCCGACGCGAAGCGGCCCCTGGACATGGCGGACGTTGATGACGCCATCAGGCCGATGGTCCGGCTCGCTGTGAACCTGGCATGTCCCCTGGAGCTGAATCCACCCATCACTGCTGTCAAGTAAGCCCTCCAAACCTGGGCCCGAGAGGCAGGCGGACAATAGTGATTCCAATCGCGGGCCTCTCACATTAGATCTGGGCCCCTCGGAGTGCAGGTCCGACCTTCCACCAACTCTGCCTCTGTGCACGTGAGCCCCTGGTTGGCTTCAGATTATGGCAGGAACAATGAATGAGGATGACTAAGGTGTAGGGGAACCGACGGGGCGGAAAAGACCCATGCTGATGCACGGAGCCGAGGCTCGCGGGTGTGATACCTGGCAGGAAAAACCTACCGAACTCGCCCGATCAGTGCACCGCGCAACTATAGGCGCGAGGCAGGTATGATCCCGGCGTACGAAGCACCCGCATCGGTACATGATAATCAAACGGAGGTGAACTGATGAATGCTGACGAGAAGATGATGAGGCGTTGCATCGAGCTCGCGAAGGAATCGGTAGATGCCGGCGACCACCCCTTCGGCGCGGTGATCGTCAATGACAAAGGTGACGTGATTAGCGAGGGCAGAAACCGCGAAGTCACGGAACATGACCTCACCTGGCATGCGGAAATGGAGGCCATACGACGGGCCACGAAGTCGCTCAGGAGAAACTCCCTTGAAGGTCTCACCCTATACACAAACGGGCAACCGTGCCTGATGTGCTCCGCCGCCATACGACGGGCAGACCTGGCCCGGGTGGTGTTTGGTGCCCCCTCCCAGGCGCCGCTTAGAACCCATCCTCATCCGCTCACCGATCCCGACTACGGTGACTCTGCCCCTCCCGTGGTCGAGGGCGGCCTGTTGGCGGAACAATCGCGCGCACTGCAGAAGGATCGCGGCGAATAGCCTCCCAGGTGCTACCCGTCCTTGATGAGCTCCTTGATGCGCTCCTCGAGGGCGGGTCTCGTATTCAAGGCAGGGTCTTCAAGAACCTCATCCATAAGCTGGTTCAAGATCTCACCCACGGCAGGACTGGGCCTGATCCCGGCCACCCGCATCACATCATTGCCATCCACAGCCAGATCGGCGAGGCTGAAGGCTGAATCCTCTTCCAGTACCTTCTCGATCCTCCTGAGAAGGTGAAGCGTGCCCCTGGACAGGGGCGTATGCTTGGTCCCTGAACCCTCGCGGTCGGCTATTCTGAGCTTGATCAGATCACTCATATTCTGTACACCGACACGGTTGATGAGGCGACGGATGGCGGAGTCCTTCATATCGGGATAGTGGTGAAGCGCCATGTGATGGCGTACAAGATGGGTGACGGTATCAACGGTCCTGTTATCGTAACGCAATCGCTTCAGCATTCTGCGGGCAACAGCAGCACCGACGACATGATGGTTGTAAAAATGACGTCCTCCCCGAGCATCCGTTGACATGCATCGTGGCTTGGCAACGTCGTGCAGCAGCGCCGCCAGGCGCAGCGGCAACCTCGCACCCTCCTGGCCCGCCATGCCCTGCAGGGCAAACAGCGAGTGCTCCCATACGGTGTAAGCATGATGGTCGTTCTGTTCCAACCCCACACCCTCGGTGAGTTCAGGCCAGAACTGTTCCAGCAGACGGGTTTCCTGGAGCAGGCGCATGCCACGGTCTGGATCACGGGACAGCAAAATGCGATCCAGTTCTGACCTGATCCGTTCAGCGGAAACATCCCTGAGAAGCAGGGCATTCTCCCTCGCAGATTCGATGACGGACTCATCGATGTCGAACCCGAGCTGAGCAGAGAATCGTACAGCACGCACCATGCGCAGCGCATCTTCACTGAATCGCTTCCGAGGCGGACCAACCGTGCGAATCGCTCTACGGGCGAGATCACCAACACCACCGAAGGGATCCACCAGGCTACCGCACCGGTCGAGGGCCATCGCATTAATCGTAAAATCCCGTCGGCCCAGGTCGTCCTCCAGCCTCTTTGCAAAACAGACCCAGTCAGGGTGCCGATGATCCGAGTACCCTCCCTCGGTGCGGAAGGTCGTGACCTCCACAGCCCTGTCACCGCTGATGACCGTCACCGTGCCGTGTTCGATCCCGCTGGGCACCGTGCGAGCAAAGATTCGTATGACTTGCTCGGGTGCCAGTGAGGTGGCAACATCCCAGTCACCCGGAGAGCGGTTGAGAAGAAGATCCCGGACACAACCCCCTACCACGAAGGCTGTGCCCCCATTGGCATCAATATCACGAAGAACCCGCGAAACCTCGGGGGGAATCAGAGCCAGAGCAAACCACCTTACCCACCACTGACGCCAGGTCAGCCGCGCATGACTGACATCAATCCGTCGCAATGCCGTTCACCTCGCACAGAGCATCACCATCGTCCACCCAAAGGACCTGCCTCAGATCTCGCACCCGCGAGGATCCAGATCGCTCATACATGGCAGCATTCGGAAGCAGCCCCCGTTAATCTGACTGGCACTGGACACGGCTCTACCCGCCTGCCCCTGGCCATCGGCGGCATCCTCCTCGTCCGCCGTCGCGGCATCTTCGGGTGCCCCATCGTCCGCTTCAACGTCCATGATTATCTTCCTCACATCATCACCTTCAATGGTCTCCTGCTCGAGGAGAACCTTGGCCAGCCTCTCGAAGGCGGGTCGGTGTTCGATGAGGAGATTGCGTGCCTTCTCATAGGAAGCTGCCACGGTTTTCTTAATCTCCCGGTCAATGGCAGCAGCCACCTCTTCACTATAGTTTCGGCCCCGGGTGAGATCCCGCCCCAGGAAGGGGTTATCCATCTTGTCTCCATACGTAAGGGGTCCAAGCTCATCGGACATCCCGTACTCAGTGATCATCTTGCGCACCATTGTGGTGGACTTCTCCAGATCGTCCTGCGCCCCGGTACTGATCTCATCGAACACCAGGGCCTCAGCAGCACGCCCCGCCAGGGCCGTGGTAACCCGGTCCAGGATCTCTCCCTTGGTGACGAGATAGCGGTCCTCCAGGGGCATCTGCAGGACATAACCGAGGGCTCCACCCCGCGGTATGATGGAGATCTTGTGAATCGGATCCGTGTTGGGAAGTCGGTCGGCAGCCAGGGCGTGGCCTGCCTCGTGATAGGCAACGATCCTCTTCTCCTTTTCACTAATGACCTGGCTGCGTTTCTCAGGCCCGCCGGCCATAATGCGATCAACTGCTTCCTCGAAGTCGGTCATGTCTACCTCAGACTTGTCTTTTCTGGCAGCGAGAAGGGCCGCCTCATTGACCACGTTCTCGATGTCAGCCCCGGTGAAACCCGGCGTCCTTCGGGCGAGAATCTGGGGATCAACGTCCTCGGCTAGAGGCTTACCCCTCAGATGTATATCAAAGATCTGCCGGCGTCCGTCAACATCAGGCCGGAATATGCTCAGCTGACGATCAAAACGCCCCGGACGCAGAAGGGCCGGGTCCAGGACATCGGGACGGTTTGTTGCCGCCATGATGATGACGCCCTCATTGACGCCGAACCCATCCATCTCCACGAGCAGCTGGTTCAGTGTCTGCTCTCTCTCGTCGTGGCCACCCCCGTAGCCTGCTCCCCGCTGTCGACCGACCGCATCGATCTCGTCAATGAACACGATGGCCGGAGCAGACTTCTTGGCCTGTTCAAAGAGGTCTCTGACACGAGAGGCGCCGACACCTACAAACATCTCCACGAAGTCCGAACCGCTTATGCTGAAAAAGGGCACACCAGCCTCACCCGCAACCGCCCTGGCCACCAGGGTCTTACCCGTACCAGGAGGACCTACGAGAAGCACTCCCTTGGGTATACGGGCACCAATTTTGATATATTTCCGAGGGTTCTTGAGGAAATCGGTGACCTCTTCAAGCTCGGTCCTGACTTCATCAATCCCCGCCACATCATCAAACGTAACATTGGGGGCATGCTCGGGAGCATGAACCTGGGCCCGACTGCGCCCAAACTGCATCACGCGGTTACCTCCGCCCTGGCCCTGCTGCATGATAAAGAAGAAAGCACCGATGATCAGGAGTATCGGCAGGAAGCTGGTCAGAAGCGCCATCCACCATGCGGGGGTCTCGGGTTCATGGATCTCATGATTAACCTCGTGCCTCCTGAGCAGATCCAGGAGCAGGGGATCATTCGTAGGTACCGTGGTGACGAACGGACTGCCATCCTTCAGGGATCCCTCGGCCCTTCCCGTACCTGCCGCCTGGTAGGATATGTCGACCTGTGCCACTCGATCCGACTCCACCAAGCCCACAAACTGGGAATAGGAATACTCCGCCGGAGCCTCAACCTGCCCAGCAAGATACTGGACCACGGTCAGCACTAAGAATAGAAGTACGAGGTAAAATGCCACGCTATGGAAAATCCGGGTCCATCTCATTCTCGTCCCCCTCTACAAATAAAACATGGC